>DAMDKH010000014.1:0-20854 GCA_032099965.1 Microbacterium sp. | reverse complement strand
GTGCGGGTGACGGTGGTCGGCAACCCGGCGAACACGAACGCGCTCATCGCCGCGGCAGCGGCCGAGGGCGTTCCGGCCGACCGGTTCAGCGCCCTCACGCGCCTCGACGAGAACCGCGCACGCGCGCAGCTCGCACAGACCCTCGGCGTGCCCGTCGGCATCGTGCAGCGCGTGCCGATCTGGGGCAACCACTCCGCCACGCAGTTCCCCGACGTCTCGCACGCCACGGTGGGCGGCGAGCCGGCATCCGAGGCACTGGAGCGGATCGTCGGAGACGTGCCGGCCTGGCTCGACGGCGAGTTCATCCCGCGGGTCGCGAAGCGCGGCGCGGAGATCATTCGGGTGCGCGGGTCGTCGTCGGTGGCCTCGGCCGCCAACGCGGCGATCGAGCACGTGCGCGACTGGGTGCGTGGCACGGCGGACTGGACCTCGGCGGCGGTCGTGTCGCACGGGGAGTACGGCGTGCCCGAAGGACTCGTGTCGTCGTTCCCGGTGGAATCCGTCGACGGCACCTGGCGCATCGTCGAGGGGCTCGCGATCGACGACGACGCCCGGCGCCGCATCGACGCCTCCGTCGCCGAGCTCGTGGAGGAGCGCGACGCGGTGCGAGACCTCGGGCTCCTCTGAGCCCACTCCTCCGGCATCGTCGGTGTGGATAACCCGCTCTCCACTGCCCACGCACGAGGACGAAAAGACGACATACGGTTACTGGACTGACAACGCTCCTCGGAGCAGAATGGACCGGTGACCTTGTCTCCCGACACCCTCGGAATGATCATCTCGCTGTTCGCCTTCGCCGTGTCGGTGCTCGGCGGGGTGGGCGCGATGCTCGTCCATCTCTCGAAGCGCCTCGACACACGTTTCGACCTGGTCGACAAGCGGTTCGACCTGGTCGACAAGCGGTTCGAGCAGGTCGACAAGCGGTTCGAGCAGCTCGACGCCCGCTTCGACCGCATGGATCTCCGGATGGATCGCATGGATGCCCGCAGCGACCGCATCGAGCACGGTCTGGTCACCATCGAGCACGAGCTCGTCGAGGTGAAACTGGCGATCGCGCGCCTGGAGGGCCCGCCGCGGCGCCTGCAGCAGCTCTGACGCCGAACGGCTCCGAGGAACCCACGCACATCAGCCCCGAACAGGGCAGAATGGGTGCCGGAGGTGCGCCGATGAGCGATGCGATGGACCGGACGACCGGAGAGGCATCCCTCGACGACGCCCTGACCAGCCCGCTGCACCTCCCGCACGCGGCCGCCGAGTGCCCGAAGTGCTTCACCGAGCTGCAGCAGAACCGGAGCTTCTGGCTCGCCCGCCCCGACGGATCACGCCTCGTGGGGCTGGTCGTAGCCCGTGACGGCATGCCGCCGGTCGTGCAGCAGCGGGCCGATCTCACCCGGTTCGGCGTGCCGATCGACGGTTTCCGCCACCCCGCCCCCGACATCCTCGAGAGCTGGGGCGACCGTATCTCCCGACTGCTCGACACCCTCCGTCACGGCGACGTGCTGGTCGTCGCGACCACGCACGCGCTGGGACGCGACGGCGAGGAGGAGGCGCGCACGGTGGCCGAGCTGCGCCGCCGCGGCATCATCGTGAAGGTGCTGAACCACGACGCCCGTCACCTCGCCGACCTCGCCCGCTAGCCGCGGGCGCGGTGCCGTCAGTCGGCGTCGCCGTCGGCCTGATCGCGCAGCGACTCGTCGTCGAGGAGCGGCAGGTCGGCCCGCGTGACGACCTGCGAAGTCACCGCGTACTCGACGAGACGTGCGCGCCGGTTGGTCGCGAGCTTGCCGGCGCCGCCGCGGAGTCCCTGCACCCCCATCCGGTCGAGCTTGTCGCAGACGTTGTCGAGCTTTCGGTTGAACTTGCTCATCGTCCATCCGAGGCGCTTGGCCGCCGCGCTCGACGAAGGCAGCTCGTTCATGCTCACGCCCTCGCGGCGCAGCATGGGCTCGGCGAGCGCGACCATCAGCTGCTTCTGCAGGGGCGTGAAGCTCGCCGGCATGACGGTGGTCTCGCCGCTGAGCGACATCTCGACCTGGTGCGACACCTCGTACGGCGCCTGCTCGGTGTGCAGGCTCAGTTCGTAGGTGACCGGCCCGGCGGTGAACACGATCACCGTGCGCTCGAACACCAGGGGCATGCGCGCTCCGGGCGACAGCCACGACTGCACGGCGCCGCCCGCGCTCGACACGGTCGCGGCGAGGCGCACCCCGACGTTCGCGAGCCACCACAGTCCATCGCGGTACTGCAGCTCGAGGAAGTGCCGGTGCAGATAGAGGTTGTCGTCGATCTCGAGGTCGCCCTCGCGGCCGATGATGTAGGGGCGGTCGGTCGGCAGCTCGTGCCACTCACCGGCGAACTCCAGCCGCAGGGGAACGGGCGCCTTGGGCTCCGTCACCGCCACGACCTCGCCGGTCTCGAGCCCTGTCACCGCATTCGCATCGCTCACGTCGCGTACCCCCCTTGGCCAATATCCTGCCACGGGGACGGGGCGCGCGTGGTGACCGCCGCGAGACGACGCCCCGGCGGACGCTCCGCCTCGCCGAGGATCGCCCGGTCAGTCGCGGGCGACCTCGACGCTGACGAACCTCGAGCCGGGGATCTGCCGGATCTCGATCGATGCCCCCTGCACCGAGGCCGGGTCGATGCCGAAACGTTCCGCGAGAGCGGCCGCGTCGAGCGCGGCGAGAGTCGCTGCCTCACTCGCCGGTGCCAGGAAGCGCATGTCTCCCGACGACGTCGCGCCGTACTTGTCGGGATTGTCCTGCCCGATCGCGTCTTCGTACAGCTCCTCGACGAACTGCTTCGGGACCTTCTTCGGCACTCCCTTCACCTCGCCCAGAAGGTCACCGGGGACGCTTCGGACGCCCTGGCCGACCGCTCCCCCGAGGTCGCGCGCGGGGTGGTAGTCGGGGTTGCGGTGCCGCGGGTCGTGCCCGAGCGACTCGTACCCGCGCCGCGCCTCTTCACGGATGTCGTACTCGCGACGATGCGAGACCGGCTTGTCGTCACGCCGATGCTTGGGCACGCTGTCGCGATTGCGGCGGTCGAGGCCCCGGATCGCGTCGGCGTCGGCTCGGTGCTTCCCTCCGCGTTTGCGGAACGCCCCCGAGAATCCGCGCTTGAACTCGTGCCCGGCACCGTCGACGGCGTCGACGAGGTCTCTCATCAGCTTCTTCAACGACACGGTTCAGTCTCCCGAGATCTGCAGGTTGGCGATGTCGGCGAGCAGCCGATCGGTGAGCTCCTCGACGTCGGCGGCGTGGGCGTCCATCTCGTCAGCCGCCTGGTCGAGGGCTTCGAGGTCGGCGAAGAACTCGTCGCTGTCGCCGATGACCCCCTCGACCACGGGAGCGTCGAGCAGGGCGGACACCAGGACCGGCACCTGGTCGACGAGCGGCTCGACGGCGAGCGGCAGCACCTCGTCGATGACCTTCTCGAGCGTGATCTCCATCGCCATCGAGAAGAGCTTCTTGCGGGCGAGGATGAGCACCGCCGCCCCACCGGCACCCAGCGGGCCGGCGGCGAGGAGCGGGATGAGCTGCGCCAGCGTGATCGTGATGTCGGCGATGACCTTGATCTTCAGGGCAAGCACGATGTCGGCGGCGATGTCGATGCCGACGGCGGCGGGGCCGAGCACGTCGAGCAGCTGCTGCACGTTCTCCGAGCGGTTGCGGTTCCACCCGTTCAGGTGCGCCGCGCCCGCCTCACCCCGCATCGCGTTCGCGATGTCGCCGTTGATGCGGCGGTCGGCGGCCTGCACCAGCGCCTCCATGTCGTCACGGTAGCCGCGCACGTAGCCGGCGGCCTTGCGGACCTCGTCCTCGTCGATGTCGGGCCATTCGAGCCCGAGCTTGTCCATGACCCAGATGAGCTCGTTCGGGAGCATCATTCCCATGGTGACCACCTCCGCCGGAGACGCTACCGACCGCGCGGCGGCGAGGGCGATGGGGAGAGCAGCCCATGGGCAGAACAGCCCATGCCGCGGGTGGCGGGGGCCGAGACGGCGGTCAGCTTCGCGGAGTTTCTCCCGGCACGAAGTAGCGGACCGGCGAGAGACCGGTACGCACGATCGCCTCGCCGCCCGCGTCGAGGAACTGCTGCATCGTGGCGACGCTCACCGCGCCGGCCGGGTCGGCGACGATCACGTTGTCGACCACCGGCAGCAGCGTGGCGGTGCCCTTCGGCCAGGCGGCGAAGGTCGTGGTGACGCCGGTGGCGAGCACCTGGATCTTCGGGTCGGCGAGGTGCACGTCGGGTCGCTGCAGCGCCGCCGTCTGCGCCTCGTATGCACGCACGCTGAACAGGCGGAGCACCCGCTCGAACCGCATCTCGAGCGCCGGCACCTTCTCGCGCCAGGGGTAGGGCGCCCAGGCGCCGTCGGTGCGAACGATCGGATGCGCGCTGACGAGCCGTCCACCCTCCTCGAAGAGTTCTTCGGCGAGATCGAGCACCCGGGCGATGCCCGCCTCGTCGTCGGCGCCGACGACCGCGACGCGCGTGCGCGAGAGCGCGAACACCACGGGGGTCCCGCGGAGAGCATCCGCATCGAGCAGCGCAGGATGGAGCAGCACAGCGGATGCCGCCGTCTCCTCGTCGATGAGGATGACCCCGTCGACCGAGGACGGCACGGCCGGCGCGGACGCCGCGGCATCCAGGACGACATCGCGGAACGGACGCGTGAGCTCGGCGGTCTGCCCCTGCGTGACGGCGACACCCTGCACGTCGAGACCCACGAACACCTCGCCGCCGACGTACTCGACCCGCGGGTGCGCGTCACCGGGGGCGGTGATCGACAGCACGCCGAGTTCGCTCGCCCCGTAGATCCGCGGGCGCTGCCCTCCGGCAGCGTTCTCGATTGCATCGACCATGCTCATTGCCCTTTCGTCGAAATCTCAGCCCAGACTATCGGCGCGACACGAATGCCCCGCGGCCCCGACGGGCATCCGTCGGTCGCCGCATCATCGAGCATCGTGCAGAGCCACGACATCGGCCCAGGTCCACCGCACGTCTATGCCGCGCACCGGCTCCGAGCCGCCGTACCGTTCCGACACCCAGCTCGCCGGCACGAGATGCACGGCCAGGGAGGAGTCGCCCCCGTGGTCGGAGCCGGCCCAGACCAGCGCCATGCCGAGGGCCTCCGACAGCGTCCACACGCGCGCCGCGGTCGCCCCGGACGTCCGCACCGCGTCGGCGTAGGAGGCGAGGCTGTCACCGCGATGCTGTTCGAGCTCCTCGAGGCCGCGCCATCCACCGGTCAGATGGAACCCCAGGTCGGTGACCTGCGACGCGAAGTCGGCGATCTCCTCCTCCGAGACGACCGTGTCGCCGCGCCGCGGGTCGCCACGCCAGGCCAAGGGCAGGATGCGCGCCTCTCCCCGCACGAGCACGGGGTTGTTCGGTGAGAGCCACCCGTCGTTCTCGGCCGCCAGTGCCTTCGCGCGCAGCCCTTCGGGTGTCAGGAGGAGTGCGCGCCCCTCGTAAGGCAGAAGCGCGCCCTTCGTCACCGCGTCGGGCGCGAAGGAGGCCTCCGCAGTGCGACGGATGTCCCGGTGTTCGCTGGTCACCGGCGACCGGCGAGGTCGACGACGTCAGCCCAGCTCCACCGCACGTCGATGCCTTCGACGGCGGCGGCCACGCCGCGCTCGTGCACCCAGGTCGTCGGCACGACGTGGAGGGAGATCGACGACGTGCCCACCTGCTCGTCACCCGCCCACACGAGCGCGACGCCGACCGAATCCTCGACGAAGACCCAGGCGTCGACCCGCGTAGCGCCCGCCTCTGCAAGGGCACGCGTGTAGGAGCCGATGCTGTCGTCTCGCTGCGCCTGCAGATCGAGGAGCGTCCACGGGCCCGCCCGGTGGGCGCACGCGCCCTGCACGCGCGAGGCGAAGGAGGCGATCTGCTTCGGCTCGGCGTAGGGGTTGTACCCGCTGTCGGGGGCGCCGCGCCACGCCAGCGGGAGGATCTTGGCCGCTCCGCGCACGAGCACCGGCAGGTCCGGCGTCAGCCAACCGCTGTCCTCGATCTCGAGGATGCCGTCGGGAAGGCCCTCGGAGCGGACCACCG
This sequence comes from Microbacterium sp., assembly GCA_032099965.1. Taxonomy (GTDB): domain Bacteria; phylum Actinomycetota; class Actinomycetes; order Actinomycetales; family Microbacteriaceae; genus Microbacterium. Next base: position 14,788 of record DAMDKH010000014.1, on the reverse strand, counting down.
CATCCCGCGCATTCGTCGGCAGCATCGCCCCCGTCGAGACGGTCTCCGGAGCGAAGGGGTCATGCTGAGCCATGGGTCTCCTCAGGCATTCGAGGTCAGAAGTTCAGTTCCCGCCAGCTTCCCGGCCACCGGGACTGGTCGAGCATGTTGTCGCCGTTGTTGAACCCGGTGGCGTCATGCGGGATGTCGATGACGGCCTCGGGCACCCCGCTCGGCAGGTAGCCGCCCGGGATCCAGTGATCGACGTCCGTACCACCCTCGTTGCCCGACGGCATCCGCAACCCGGAGAGGTCTTCCGGGCCGAAGTCGCGCAGCTGCACGTCGGCACCGACGAAGAAGTCGTCGGGCAGGCCGAGCAGCTCGCTGAGCTTGTGGGGGTTTCCGTCCGCCTCGCCGATGACCCGGTCGAGCTGGTCGGTCGGGAACACGTAGGCCGTGTTGCTGCCGTCGTTCGCGCGGTTGTTGCCGGGGCCCCAGTCGAGGATGGAGTCGGTCCTGTAGATGCGCGTCGCACCGTTGGCGAACTGGTCGAGATGCTCGCTGATGTAGTCGGCATCGAGGTAGGTGTCGGGCGACGGCCTGTTGCCCTTGCCCGCGCCGACGATGTCGTTGGGAAGCGGGCCGTCGGTCCGCCACCCGTTGCGCAGCGCCTCGGGCACGTCCGTCGCGTCGAGCTCGTTCACGCCGACGGTGTTGGCGTCCTGCTTCTGTCCGTGCTTGCGGAACATCTCGGCGAGCTGGCGCACGTGGATCGGCACGCCGTCGAGCGAGTCCTTGAGGGGCCGGATGACGGCCTTTCCGATGCTCATGGTCAGTCTCCTCCGATGTTGAGGCTGGCGAGATCCGACATCAACCGGTCGGTGAGCGTCTCGACGTCGGCGGCGTGCTGATCCATCTCACCCTGCGCCTGCTCGAGCGCCTGCAGGTCGGCGTAGAACTCATCGGGGTCTCCCGCGACAGCCTCGACGATGGGCGAGTCCAGCGCGGCCATGATGACGCCGGGCAGCTCCTCGGCCATCGGCTCGATCACCATCGGCAGCACCTGGTTGAGAACCTGCTCGATCGCGATGTCGACCGCCGCGTTCAGCAGCTTCTTCTTCAGCAGCAGCATCGGCCCCGCACCCAGCGCGGTCACCGGGTTCGTCAGCATGCCCACGAGAGCGATCATCGTGGTCGTGACGTCGGCGATGACCTTCAACTTCAGCGCGAACACCGCATCCGCCGCGATGTCGATGCCCGTGGGCACCGGACCCAGCAGATCGATCAGGCGCTGCAGGTTCTGCGAACGGTTCTGATTCCACGCGCTCACATACGCCGGCCCCGCCTGGCCCCGCATGGCGCCGGCGAGATCGCCGTTCACCTTGCGGTCCATGACCTGGATCTTGTTCTCCAGATCGTCACGGAACACACGGATCATGCCCGACCCGCGACGAAGTTCGTCTTCGTCCACGTCCGGCCATTCAAAACCGAGCTTCTCCATGACCCAGATCAGCTCATTCGGCAACATCATTCCCACGGCGAACCCTCCCAGAGAAGACTCTACGAGGCGGGCGACGATCTGCGCGACGGGGAGAACTACCCGTCTCCGTCCGCGGCGCTAGTTCGGCACGACCGCCCACTGGACGATGCTCGCCGTGAGCGGGGCGATCGAACCGGTGCGCGGAGCGATCCCCGTCACGTCCTTGTCGACGATCGTGAGGCGGGGATTCACGGCGAGCGGCATCGCCACGGCCAGACGCACGATGGATGCCTCGATCTGCGCGAGCACCTCGCGCCCCTCGTAGACGTCGGCGGTGCGGGCGAGCTGTGCGATGAGTTCGTCGCGTGCGGGGTCGGTCGCGCCGGTCGCCGCGGCCGTGCCGCTGGTGCCCCAGCGCGCGAGGATCTCCGCCGGGCCCTGCGGGATCGCCTCGCGCACGATCGCGGCATCCCACCTTCCTGCATCGAGGGCGGCGTCGAGGTCGTCGGTGCCGCAGTCCTGGATGCTCCACCCGGCCTCGCCCGCCGACTGCACCATCGCGGCGAACACACCCGCCGCGAACGGGCTCGTGCGGTCGTAGAGCACGCACACGGGCGCGCCGGCAGCGACGCCGGAGCGTTGGCGCTCGTCCCCGGCGTCGCCGTCGGGGGATCCGATACTGTCGGCGAACCCCGAGTCCTCGTTCACGATGTCGTAGGCGCGGGACCCCGGGGCCGAGAGCATCGACGTGCTGCCGGTGTAGGACTGCGCCCATTCCCCCGCGCCGCCGGCGATGAGCGCGGTCGCCGGGACCGAGTGCAGGAACGCGGTGCGCGCCGGCTGCTGCGTGAAGGCGCCGACCGGGTTGAGGAGCACGGCCCACACCGTGCCGTCATGCGAGGTGTCGACCGTGTAGTCCTGCCGCTCGAGCTCGCGGATCGGCTCGCGGTTCTCGGCCGTGGGCCGCACCTGTGCAACGTCGAGCGTGTCTCCGATCGCCGCGACGGGGTCGTCGCCGGGGGGCGTCAGCTCGATGCGCGCGACCTGCGGCGTGACGGGTCCGCGGAACTCTCCGTTGGGCACGAGCGTGACGCTGTCGCCCTCGTCCCCGACCTTCTCGATGCCGAACGGACCGCTCGACAGCAGCAGGTCGGCGGAGAGATCCGACGGATCGTCGACGGTGAAGCCGTCGTTCCAGATCTTCGCGAGCGAGGCCAGGTCACCGGCGTCGCCGCTCTGCACCGCGCGGATGACGGCCTGCTTGGCCTCCATCGGGTCGTCGATGTCGAGCCCACGCTGGCCGACGATGTGCGCGGGCACCGGCACGGGCACCCGCTGCTGCCAGTCGATGACGGGCTGCGCGTAGGTCACCTCGATGGAGCGGGCGAACTCGTCGACCTTCGTCACCTCCGGCGCCGCGGGATCGGATGCGACAACGGCGTCATCGGGTGCGAACTCCCCCGCCGCGCCCGCCCACCCGAGCAGCAGGTCGGCGGCGTCGAGCGGGATGCCGTCGGACCACACCGGCTCGGCGAGGTCATAGCGCACGGTGAACGGGTCGTCGCTCACGATCGACACCGTGCCGAAACCCTCGTCGGGCACGAACTCGCCGTCGACGACGTCACCGAAGTCGGCCCGCACCGCCTGGGCGATGTCGATGTTGCCGGGCGTCGGCGCCGCGGCGGCATTGAGCGAGGTGAGCTCTCCCGTCCACCCCGCCGTGATCTCGGTGCCCTGCACGACCGTCTCCGGCACGGCGGGCAGGCCGCGAGCGTCGCCACGACGGCGATCGCGATCGGCGCGGCGATCCAGCGCCTTCCCCCCATCGCGCGTGTCACACGAGGTCGGAGTCGTCGGCGCCTTCGGCCATCGCGCGGAAGGGCTCGCTCTCTTCGCTCTCGAGCCAGGCCCGGGCGTGCTCGAGCAGGAGGGCGGGAGAGTCCTCGGCCTCCTGCGCCGTCGCGAACGGCCCTATCGTGTCGTCGGAGGGGCGCTCGTCGGCGCGCACGATCGACTGCGTCGAGAGGTTGTACCAGTAGGGCTGCGATCCGCTCATCGGTCTGCTCCGGTCATGTCCCTGATTCTATGGGGCGCGCAGAATGCTCCGCGCAGAGAGACGGGGCCGTGGCGCGGCCATCGGCCAGCACCACGACCCCGTCGCAGAGTGGGGCGGGGTTCAGCCGCCGGCGAGCTCGGCGTCCTTGTCGCGGATCGAGTCCGCCATGCGGTCCAGCGCCTGCGCCATGTCGTTCACGGCCTCGGCCGCGTCGTCGAGCGACGTCGTCAGCTCCGAGTACGCCGTCGAATACGCCTCCGAGGCGTTCTCCGTCTTGAACCCGTCCTGCACCAGGTCGTCGATGACGCCCTGCAGCTCCTTCAGCGTGTCGGTCACCGTGCTGCGACCGTCACGAAGACGCGCCGCCGCGCTCTCCATCTCGCTGTACGTTGCTCCGAAATCATGTCCGGCCATGAGAAACCGCCTCCCCGTTCGTCTTCAGGCCCGATGGCCTCTTGCTACGAGAGTAGAGGGCATCCGCCAGCGCGCCAACGGGGAGTCCTACCCATGCTCCGCTCAGCGCCCGAACGTGCCCGTCTCGAACTTCGTGAGCTTGCGCTGCGTGTAGGCGATGATCGCGTCGACGTACTCTTCGAAGGAGTCGAACGCCTCAATGATCCCGGACGGGTCGAGCGAGAGCACCTGACCGGCCACCCGACCGTCGACCACCGGCATTGCGGCGTGGAACGGCATCTCGAAGTCGACGGCGATCGGCAGCAGCGTCGCCGACGAGTATCCCTGTTCGTGAGCCTGCGGGGGCGCCGAGTCGATCCACGCGGTGAAGACGTCGCGGTGCTCGCCGGACGCCAGTTGCTCGACGCTCAGCAGGTCCTGCGTCTCGAAGAAAGCCCGCCACCCGTTCGCGGCCGCGAGGAACGACCGATGCCCGGGGTCGAGCGTCAGCCCCGTCGCCCGCTCGTACGCGTCGATCCGTTCAGCGGATGCTGCCACCGACGGCAACGTGTAGGGAAAGATGCGATCGACGTCGTAACGCGCGATCTGCTCCTTCAGTCGCACGAGCGCGACGATGCGCGGCATCCCGTCGGTCATCTCCACGCGCAGCACCCTACCGCCGGTGCCGGATGCGCGCTCGCCGGGCCGATTCCCCGACGATCGCGATCAGCGGCGGTCAGTCGAAACGAGGACGCGATCAGGGTGGAAGAAGTCATCCCAATCTCCGAACTCGGAATTTCAAACCAGTTCGCGCTCACATCCACGTCACGGAACTCACGCGTCTCGACATCCGCAGGTTCTCCGAACCCGCGCTTGGTGACTTGCTCTTCCTTCCCGTACCCGTCGACGCCGAACACCATCGACACGTTTCCCAGCGACGCATTCCGCATATAGAAACGCTCCTCCTCCGGATATACGTACCACGTGATCGCGCTGAGGAAGACCCTCGGCTCGTCACCGTCGTATGGCTTGGAATCCGAGGGACTGTAGTACGCGCGCCATGTATACGCCGCCTCAACACTGCCGTGCTCATTCAGCTTGTGGAGCTCAACACCGTTCGCGCGCGGACACATCTGCAGGTATGCGCTCGGGCGTTCTCGCCCCTCTCCGAGAAGAAGGACCCCGAACCAGGCTTCTCGCTGCACGGCATCGAGTGAGTAGAGCCTCGCTGCCTCGTCTGCGGTGATCTCTTCGCTGAAGAGACCCCAACGCTTCTTCGGATGCTCCGGTCCGGCACCGACCTCATCACCTCGGATCATCCGATCCCCCGACTTCTGTTCAGAGATCGAGTGGTTGACCCGACTCGTTGTCGATGATCGTGATGCGGCCATCTGCTGCGCGCTCGATGGTCACGTCCGTCCCCTCGGCCATATTCAGCAACGGGAGAACAGCCGGCTCGATCCCGACGACAGTATCGAAGCTCACCACAACCAAGTTCGCCGAGTCGCTGAGAAACTCGTCGTCATCGATCGCCGACAAGAAACGCCACCCGTTGTCAACCGGATTTGCCTGCTCCTCACGAAACGCCCACCGGATCGGCGCTTTACCATCCAGTGCATTACGAGAGACAAGCGATCCCCCTGACTGGCGGACGAACTCAGGAGTGCTCTGCGACATATCGTTCCATTCGCTCGAGGATGGTTGCTCGGTACGGAAGACCGCGGGCGATGGCTAGCGGGCTCCGCCCCTCCTGCGACTCCGTTTCGAAATCGAGCGACCCTGGCTGGCTGAACCAGAGGTCGTAGACGGGTTTCAGATCATCATCCGTGTATTTCATCCAGAGGACGTCACAGAAAACCAGCCCGCCGCGCGCGGCGAAAGCGTTGATGTCCGCGCCGATAGCGATCAGTTGCTCGGCAATCGACACGTCAGCGCGAACATCGTGCTTCACCTGTCCGAAGAGGATATGGAGCTCGGTCGATCCTTCGGAATCTGGCGCGCCCAACCCGCAGCCCTGATCGAGCAACCAATCGGTCGAGGCATATCGCGACTCGAGGTCCTTGTTTGCCAACGACCACAGCAGCAAACTCTCTCCGCTCGGCAAAGGCGAGGCGACATCCACTTGTGACGCTGCTTCAATGAGCTCGGCCGTAGGTCTCAGCTTCGCGATGAGTTCGATGCTGTTCATTCGTAAGATTGCCACCACGCGACATCTGGGTTCATTTCCGCGGCAAGCTTCCCGAAGGCGGGATAGTCCTTTCGAAAGACTCCCTCCGCAGTCACGGAGAAGTACCCGCGTCGAAATGCTTCCTCAAGCGTCGCGAACATGGCCGTCAACGAGAGGAATTCAACCGGGTGCTCCTGCTCGTCGATTCGAAAATGCCTCACCGGGGTGTGGCCAGGAGCACTCAGGTCTACGACATAGAAGTCTCCGCCGCCGTTGGCGAACATAGGAAGCCACCCTGGCGTCCAGCGGGGGTCATCGACGAAGGCCTGGTAGTTCGCCACCGTCTCCTCGAGCGAGGTGAAGTAGAACGCGGGCCACAGCGTTATCTGCCCAATGGCGTCGTCCGGGTCCGCAATGCCGTCGTGCCACTCGTACACGGCTTCAATCTCCTCAGTGGACCGCAAACCAATGCTTTCCAGAGAAGCGCGCACGCGGTCGGCCGAGACCCCCGGCTGCAGGAGCTGCAGAACTTCGGTACGGCCGAGGCCACGGATGGCGTGCTCGATCGTGAAGAGAGAATCGATAAGTCCGGCAATCATCGTGTTTTCTACTCTTCCTCACCCTTGACCAGAGGCGTCTTCCGCCGAGGCGCTCTCCCGCAGCTTGGCGACGCGGTACGTGGTGTGATCGATCATGCTGACGAAGAACTGTCCGAAAGTCTCGAATGTGTCGATCAGCTCGCCTTCGGCTAGCCAGTGCACGCGCGGATCGACCCGGCCGCGATCACCGACGGGCATCACGAACACATCGGCTTGTTCGAGGCTCGCGGCGATCGGCAGCAGGAGTGCCGGAGACCAACCGTAATCCTCCAGGAGCTCCGGCGCGTACTCGAACGATTGGAGGGCCGCGGCGCGAAGTGGGCCGTCGACGAGCTCCTGCGTACCGAAGAGCGAGACCTTCTGGTGAAAGCACTTCCACCCATCAGCGAAGCTAATGAACCTTCTGTGCTCGCCATCGAGGACGACGCCGAGGGCCGCTTCCGCAGACTCGATCGCTTCGGGCTCCGCTGCGAGTTCGGGGAGATGATTCGGGAAGATTCCATCCCGATCCCATTCAGCGAGCACCTTCTTCGCCACGACCATCTCCATGATGGGCGGACGCCAGTCGTCGACTTCGATCAATTCCCGCTTTTCGAGCCCCGGTCGCGATCAGGGTGGAAGAAATCATCCCAATCTCCGAACTCGGGAATCTCAAACCAGTTCGCGCTCACATCCACGTCACGGAACTCACGCGTCTCGACATCCGCAGGTTCTCCGAACCCGCGCTTGGTGACTTGCTCTTCCTTCCCGTACCCGTCGACGCCGAACACCATCGACACGTTTCCCAGCGACGCATTCCGCATATAGAAACGCTCCTCCTCCGGATATACGTACCACGTGATCGCGCTGAGGAAGACCCTCGGCTCGTCACCGTCGTATGGCTTGGAATCCGAGGGACTGTAGTACGCGCGCCATGTATACGCCGCCTCAACACTGCCGTGCTCATTCAGCTTGTGGAGCTCAACACCGTTCGCGCGCGGACACATCTGCAGGTATGCGCTCGGGCGTTCTCGCCCCTCTTCGAGAAGAAGAATCCCGAACCACTCGTCTCGCTGCACGGCATCGAGTGAGTAGAGCTTCGCTGCCTCGTCTGCGGTGATTTCTTTGCTGAAGAGGCCCCAACGCTTCTTCGGATGCTCCGGGCCGGCACCGACCTTCTCCGCGTAGATGTATCGCTCCATCATGGTGCTCCTAGTTATACACGTTACCGAGGACATCCTGAATCACAATCGGCGGCTCCTTGCCGTTGGCATGATCGATCACCGTCTGCGGTACGGGATTGTTCTGCACCGGAACCTCTAGCACGGGTTGCCCCCGCAGCACGTCATCGGATCCCGCGATTGGGGTACCGGGAGAATACTTGTTGACGAGTTCATCAATGTACGAGTTCGCCGTCTCGGGCCTCACGTTGTCGAGCTGGGTGTTCTTTCTCGACACGATCACCTCGCCGGGCAGGTAGGAGTCCAACCGCTTCCCGTTGCCAAGCGTGACCTCGTTCTGCCGGTAACGGTGGTGATTCTGATAGTTGAACTGATCGCCTTCGGCCATCCGCCGGCGCCAGAAGGGAAGGTCGTCTCGGTCGAGTCGCTCATTGAGCCAGTCCGGGTTGCGGCTCCGGTCGATGGGCGGGTTGCCTCCCGGGGTGTCGATACGGTCGATGTCGGTCACGCCGTCGCGGTTGCGGATCTGCTTCGCCTTCATCCCGTCGACAGCGCCGCGCAGCTGCCGCAGGTGCACCGGGGCGTCGTCGAGGGCCCGCATGATCGGGCGGAAGATCTCGTCTCCGATTCTTGCCATGATGCTCAGTCCCCCGTGATCTTCAGGCTCGACAGATCACCGGCGAGGCGATCCACCAACGACTCGATGTCCGACGCGTGCATGTCGAGGTCGCCCTCCGCCGCCTCCAGTGCCTGCAGGTCGGCATAGAACTCGTCGGGGTCTCCCGCGACGGCCTCGACCACAGGGGCATCCAGTACCGCCATGATCACGCCGGGCAGCTCCGAGGCCAGGGGCTCGACCACCATCGGCAGCACCTGGTTCAGTGCCTGCTCGATCGCGATGTCGACGGCCGCGTTCAGCAGCTTCTTCTTGATCAGCAGCATGGGGCCAGCACCCACCGCCGTGACCGGGTTGGTCAGCATGGCGACGAGCGCGATCATCGTGGTGGTCACGTCGGCGATCACCTTGATCTTCAGCCCCGTCACCACCCCGGCGGCGATGTCCATCCCCGCCGGCACCGGTCCGAGGATGTCGAGGAGCTTCTGCAGGTTCTGCGATCGGTTCGTGTTCCACGCCGATACGAACGCCGGACCGGCCTGCCCCCGCATCGCCGACGCGAGATCGCCGTTGACCTTGCGATCGATCGCCATCAGCCGACCCTCGAGCTCGTCTCGGAACGTGCCGACGATCTGCGCCCCTCGGCGCACCTCGTCCTCATCGATATCCGGCCACTCGAAACCGAGCTTCTCCATCACCCAGATCAGCTCGTTCGGCAACATCATCCCCATGACCACACCTCCTGCACCGACTGTACGGTGCAGCATCTTATGCACACCATGGGTAGCGCTCCCCGTCCGCGCACGCGCACGGAAGACGGCCCTCCGATTCGAGCGGAACAAAAGCAACCGCCGGTCGCACGCAAAAAAGCTGCGACCCGGTCGGGAGACCGGGCCGCAGCCCTGAGTGCGAAGCGGGGGTCAGCCGCCGGCGAGCTCGGCGTCCTTGTCGCGGATCGAGTCCGCCATACGATCCAGCGCCTGCGCCATGTCGTTCACAGCCTCAGCGGCGTCGTCGAGCGACGTCGTCAGCTCCGAATACGCCGTCGAGTACGCCTCCGAGGCGTTCTCCGTCTTGAACCCGTCCTGCACCAGGTCGTCGATGACGCCCTGCAGCTCCTTCAGCGTGTCGGTCACCGTGCTGCGACCGTCACGAAGACGCGCCGCCGCGCTCTCCATCTCGCTGTACGTTGCTCCGAAATCATGTCCGGCCATGAGAAACCGCCTCCGAATCGATCGTCTTCAGGCCGTCTCCGGCCTCCTGCACACGAGGTTAGCGGGCGAACCCGCCGAGGTGAACGGGGAGCGGTACCCATGCACCGCTCCCCATCCGGCTAGCTCTTCGGCGCCTCGTCGGCGACGAACGGCATCTGCATCGTGACGGCCCGACCGGCCTGCACGAAGATGCCTCGCCCCACCGGGAAGTCCGAGCGCTTGACGCGGCCGAACGGCGTCTTGAAGATGCCCTCGCCGTCGTACGTGTCGGGCTTCAGCACGATGCCCTGACGCCCCGTCTTCCACTCGCCCAGCACACCGATGCTGCCGCTCGCCCGCGTGATCTCGGCCTCGCCGATCAGCAGATGATCGCTGTTGTTCATCGCCTGCAGCAGGGCCCGCATGGGACGGTCGGCCGGACCGTCGGCGAGGTGCGGCACGTCTTCGATGACGATGAGGATGCGCGCATCCGGGTTCTCGGCCACGACGAGCTCGGCCAGCTCGGTCGCCAGCTCCTTCTCGTCTTCCGGCTTGGTCGCGCTGCGCACCCAGGGGCGGAAGTCCTTGAGCTCGGCGCGGCGGCTGCCGAAGTGGTACATCCGGATGTTCGGATCGAACCGCTCCATCGCCATGACGAGCGACCGCAGGGCGTTGGTCTTGCCCGACGCGGGCGGACCCGAGATGACGAACGACCCGATGGGCTCGAAGCCGTGCGGGGCGAGCGTGTCGTCGGCGACGCCGAACACGGGCATCCCGTCGACCGTCGCCGGCATCTCGTCGGCCGGCACGAGCGTCGGCAGCGCGCCGATCTCGGGCAGGTCGCGCACGCCCTGGGCGCGCAGCCGGTCGCCGAGGGCGGCGAGCGCCTTGGTCTGCTCGACCACGTTCGTCGTGCCGCCGAGCACGGCGATCTGCGCCTCGTGCCCGTCGACGACCGCGCGGCCCGGGTTCGACTGCTCGTCGAGCACGTCGCGCGGGGCGCCCAGCAGCATGTACTGGCTCGGGTCGCCCATGCGCAGGATCACCCGACGTGAGATGTTCGCCGCCACCGCGCTCGGCACGGCGTTGCCGCGGTCGGCCGTGATGACGGTGTGCACGCCGAGGGTGCGGCCCTCGCCGAGGATCCGCATGAAGATCCGGTAGAACGGGCCGCGGCCGGGCGCCATCTCCCAGTCCTTCTTGAACTCGGGGTAGTTGTCGATGAGCACCAGGATGCGAGGCATCCGCGGATCGCGCAGCTCGCGGTACTCCTGCACCGACGCGGCACTCGCGGCCGAGAACGCGGCCGCCCGGCGGTCCATCTCGGCGTCGAGCGTGCGGAGCAGGCGCTGGATGCGCTCCACGTCGCCGCTGTCGACGACCGAACCGACGTGGGGCAGCACCGACAGCGCACCGAGGGCGCCCGACGCGAAGTCGAGGCAGTAGACCTGCACCCGGCCGAGGTCGGGGCGCATGCCCGCCGCGGTGCCGATGGTCTTCAGCAGCGTCGACTTGCCCGATCCGGAGGTGCCGTAGATGACCATCGAGCCGTCGCGGTCGGGCAGGAACACCGCCGACTGCTGCAGCTGCTTCTCGGGGATGTCGGTCAGCGCGATCGGGATGCGCGTGTCGCCCTCGTTCGTGAGGTCGTTCAGGTCGACGACCGTCGCGAGGTCGTCGAGCCACGGCCGCCGCGGACGCTGCAGCTGCGCACGGTCGGCCGCGTTGATGAGCGTCGACACGATGCGCTTCTGGTCGTTCGGGCCGAGGTCCTCCTCGTGCACGTCCGACTCGACCAGGCCGTCGGGCTCCCACTCGCCGCTCGCACCGAAGCGCAGCTCGGCCACCCGCACGTCGGCGGTCGTCGACTCGTCGTCGGTGGTCCATCCGCCCGCATACGCCGACTGGAAGGGAACCAGGCGACCCGGACCGGTCTTCGCGATCGCACGCCCGGGGATCGACGCGGGGAACGACGCGGCGATGTCGTCGTCGACGACGTCACGGGAGTCGGCCTCGTCGGCCATCCGCAGCGCGATGCGCAGGTTGGTGTTGGCGCGGAGGTTGTCTTTGATGACGCCGGCGGGGCGCTGCGTCGCCATGATGAGGTGGATGCCGAGCGAACGACCGCGCTGGGCGATGTCGACGACACCGTCGACGAACTCGGGCATCTCCGACGCGAGCGCCGCGAACTCGTCGATCACCAGCACGAGGGCCGGCGGGCACTCCGGATCCTGCCGCTTCTCGAGTTCGAGAAGATCCTTCGCCTTCTTGCGGTTGAGCAGGTGCTCGCGGTGCTGCAGCTCGGCCCGGAGGCTGGTGAGCGCACGGCGCACGAGGTGCGGGCTGAGGTCGGTCACCAGACCCACGCAGTGCGGCAGCTCGACGCAGTCCGCGAACGCCGACCCGCCCTTGTAGTCGACGAAGAGGAACGTCACCCGGTCGGGGCTGTGCGCCGCGGCCATGCCGAGCACCCACGCCTGCAGGAACTCGGACTTGCCCGCGCCGGTGGTTCCACCGACGAGGGCGTGGGGACCCTGCGTGCGCAGGTCGAGCGCCATCGCGTCGGACGGCCCCTGCCCGATGATCGCGCGGAGGGTGCCCGACTTCTTCAGCCGCGGACGCGGCGTGGGGCTGCGGTCGACGATCGTGTTGTTCTGCCGCCACCGCTCGATCACGACCTGCGGGTCCTCCGCGATCGCCGGGTCGACGAGCTGCAGGAACATCACCGCGCTCGGGATGTCGGACGCGTCGTGCACCACCGTGCTCGCATCGACCACGGGCGACAGGCGTCGCGCGAGCATCTGCATGTAGGCGTTCGACACGCCCTCGACCCGCACGTGCTCGAAGTACTCGCCGTTGCGGACGAGACCCACCTGCGCGTCCTCCAGCCCGGTCGTGACGTCGATGTAGCTGCGGCACACGGCGGGCAGCGACTCGACGGTCGGCGAGACGAACACCGCGTGCACACCGTGGTCGGCCCCGCGCTCGAGCACCTCGGTGAGACGCCCGCGGTCGACAGGTGCGTCGTTGGTGACGAAGACGATCACCGAGATCGGCGGGGTGCTCTTGTGCTCCCCGGCGGCCCGGGCCACGTCGGTGCCGTACAGCAGCGGGTTCCAGTCCTCCTTGAACGGGCCGCGCGGCTCGCCCGAACCGCTCGACGCGACAGCGCGCGAGACGTGCTCCTCGAGCGTGCTCAGCAGCGCGGCACTCGTCGGCGCGGAGTCGGCGAGCGCCATGTCGCGGAACGGACTGCGCTCACTGGAGGTGTGCGGCATCCACTTGAGCCATTCCAGCTCGGGAGTCCACGCCGAGTCGGCGAAGGCGACCGCCACGACGTCGTTCGGGGCGTGCAGACCGAACAGCTGCACCGCGACACCGCGCATGGTGTCGGCGACCGGACCCTGCGGACCGGCGATGCCGACCGAACCCGCATCGGGAAGCGTCTCGAACACGGGCACGTCGTCGACGAAGGCGTACCGCTCGCGCAGCCGATCGACGCGATCGATGAAGTCGGGCAGCCCCTCGGGGGAGTCCTGGTCGTCGATGCGGTTGCGGGCGGGGAGTCGGCACGTGCCGAGTCGGAGGGCGAGGAAGTTCCAGTGCTCGGGGCGCCGCGTCCACAGCAGCGGACCGAGCCGCATGGCGTGATCGAAGACCTCGGCGACCGGGGGTGCCTCGGCGTTGCGGGCCGCCTCCTCCTCGGGCTTGCCGCGGAAGAAGTCCTCCTCGAGCTGCTCGTACTGCCGCTCGAAGAGGAGGATCTCGTGATTCTCGCCCTTCTTGCTCTGGGCGGTCTGGTTGATGATGTTGCCGAACGCCATGAGGGGCGTCATCACGATCATCAGCAGCGACCGGGGGTTGCCGTTCAGCGCGTAGAGCGCCATTCCCATGAGGATCGGCGCGATGAGGATCGGCCACGGGAAGAGGCGCCCGATCTTCTCGGTGGGCAGGCGGGGGACCTTGAACAGCGTGCCGGGGTAGCGCACCTCGACGCGCGGACTGCGGTTGAACATGAGGCCGCCACCGCGCTCGATGATCGGCTCGTCGCTGGGCGAGCCGTCGAACGACCGGGCCAGGCGGAGCACGAGGGTGGTGCCGCCGATGACGAACGGCTCGCCCTCCTCGATGCGCACGCGCTGCACGGCGACGCCGTCGACCAGCACGCCGTTGGCGGAGTTGAGGTCGACGACCTCGATGTGCGTGCCGACCTCGAGCCGCGCATGGCGCTTCGACACCATCGGGTCGGGGAGCACGACGTCGTTCGCCGCGTCGCGACCGAGGAAGACGGTGCCCGCCGCGATCGGGAACTCCTGTCCGGCCAGCGCCCCGGCCGTGGCGACGAGCACGCCGACGACGTCGCGCCGCCCGCCGAACGCGTAGCCGGGACCGTGATTGACGATGGATGCCGCGAACCCCGAGCCGATCGGCGCCTCACCGAGCGGCACGTCCGGCTGCAGGGGGACGAGCCGCTCCCCCGTCGGCGGGGCGACGGCCAGCGTCACCACGTCGCCTTCGGCGACCGGCACGGATCGGGTGGGATCGGCCAGGGCGATGTGGCGCGCCACGTCGCCGGCCGTCGCCGTGGAGTCGGTCTTCACCACGATGTCGACGGGCTCGCCGCCCTGTCGATGGAGCGTCAGTTTGAGTCTCATCGGTTCCCCCCGATCACGCCGGTCGAGCCGGCGACGGACATCCGTCGTTCACACGTGGTGGTCATGCCGGCACCACCGCGAAGACGCGGTCGCCGAGGCGGATCGTGTCGCCCGCGGTGACCGCCACCACTGTTCCCGCGGGCATCGCCATCTCGATGCCGCCGCGGAGCAGGCCCGAGCCGTTCGTGGAGTGCAGATCGACGACCTCGAGACCGCCGGGGACCGCACGCACGAGCATGTGCGTCTTCGACAGCGAGCGGGTGTCGTCGGGCAGCGGGATCGCCCGCGCACCGGGATGCATCGCCGCGTCGGGGTTCCGCCCGAGCAGCACGGCCCCGTCGATGCGGATGCTCTCGCCCGACTCCAGGCGAAGGGCGAAGCCCGTCGGGGCGGAGAGGGGCGGGGCGACGGGTGCAGCGGCAGGCGCAGCGGGCGTCGGTGCGGCGGGAGCCGGGGCGGCGGGAGCGGGAGCGGGTGCAGCGGCAGGTGC
>DAMDKH010000013.1:0-21754 GCA_032099965.1 Microbacterium sp. | reverse complement strand
CAGCGGGTGCACGAGTTCCACGGCGATGTTGACGATCACGAACACCAGCGCGCTGAGCAGGATGATGCCGGTGATGACGGGGAGGTCGCGATCGCTGATGGCCGCGAGCGTCACCCGCCCCACACCCGGTCGGGCGAAGACCGTCTCGACGAGCACCGCTCCCCCGAGCACCGAACCGGTCAGGTAGGCGGTGAGGGTGACGGCGTTCGACGCGCCGTGGCGCAGACCGTGACGCAGGGTGAACCAGCCGGGTCCCGCGCCGCGGGCACGCACGGTCTCGGCGAACGGCATCCGCTCGGCCTGCACGAGACCGTCGCGCAGCACCTGACCGAGGAGGGCGGCCACGGGAAGCGCCAGTGTGATCGCGGGGAGGACGAGCGTGGCCGGGTTCCGCGAACCGGACACCGGGAACCAGCCGAGGCCGAAGGCGAAGACGCTGAGCAGCACGAGCCCGATCCAGAACACCGGTGACGACAGCACCACCAGCTCGACGCCGCCGACCAGCGTCCGCGCGACGTCGCCGCGGGCGAGCAGGGCGACGGCGAGGGCGAGAAGCACAGCGAGGATCAGGGCGAGCACCGACAGCTGCACCGTGGCACCCAGCTGCCGTCCGATGACGTCGACCACCGGCATCCGCAGTTGATACGACTCCCCCAGATCGCCCCTCAGCAGCCCGCCGAGGTAGCCCAGGTACTGCTCCAGCGGCGGGCGATCCAGCCCCAGGTCCGCCCGGATGCCGTCCTTGACCGCCTCGCTCACCTGCGCCTGCGGTCCGAGCATCACCGACACCGGGTCACCGGGGATGAGGCGGAACGCGACGAAAGCCAGCGTCGCTGCTCCCCACAACACCGCGACGACGGAGGCGGTGAGGCCGGCGATCCTCGTGAGCGCAGTTCGCACCGCTCTCCTCCCGACCGATCGGCGCCCGATCAGCCGACGGTCACATCGTAGAACAGCGGCCGGCCGTAGAGGTCGTAGGCGAGTCCGTCGACGCGCTCGCCGACAGCGGTGATCGCCGAGGGGCTGTAGAGCGGGACGATGGCCGTGTAGGTCGCGTTCCACTCCTGGAGCTGCGTGTAGATGTCGTCACGCTGCGCCTGGTCGCTCGTCGCGACGGCGGTCTCGAGCAGACGGTCGACCTCGGGATCGGTCACCTGTGAGGCGTTCTGGAAGCCGTCGGTGTGCAGGTGCGACCGCAGGAAGTCGGGGTCGACGCCCGAGAATCCCCAGTCCGTGAGGTCGAAGGTCTTCGGACCGTACTGCTCGTTGTAGGCACCCGGCTCGAGCACTTCGCGCTGCACCTCGAATCCGATCTTCTTCAGGTCGAACTGGATGGCGTTGGCCAGGGCGGCACGATCGTCGGGCACGGGAGTCCAGGCGATCCACCGTACCGAGAGGCGCTCGCCGTCCTTCATCCGGATGCCGTCGGCGTCGCGCTCCGTCCAGCCTGCCTCGTCGAGCAGTCGACCGGCCTCCTCGGGGTCGAACGCCCAGGTCCCTTCGAGGGCGGCGTCGTATCCGGGGGTCGTCGAGCTGAGCACGCTCCACGCCCGCGGGAACTGGCCGAAGAAGATCTCGTCCACGGCGGCGTCGATGTCGATGCCGCGGGCGAAGGCCTGCCGCACCTTCTCGTCCGCGAAGAGTCCGTACTTCTCGTTGAGGTAGAGCGAATACGGCAGCCCCGGGTACTCGATCGAGTCGACCGTGATCCCGTCGCCGAGGTCGCCCGCGAGGTTCGGCGGGATGTTGCTGGCGAGGTCGGCCTCGCCGCTCTTGACCACACCGGAGCGCACGGATGCCTCGGGCTGGATCTCGACGCGCAGCGTCTCGACGGCCGGCGCGTCCTCGCCGTGCGGCCCCCAGGCGTAGTCGTCGTTGCGCGTGTACACGAGCTCCTGGTCGGGCACGTACTCGGTGAGCTCGTACGGGCCCGTCCCGACCGTGATGCCCGGGCCGCCCGCCTTGAGCTGGTCGGCCGACTCCTTCAGGACCTTCGGGGAGTAGAAGCCGAGCTGGGGCGTGCTCGCCGCCTGCAGGAAGGGCGCGTACGGCTGGGTGAACCGCACCGTCACCGTGCGGTCGTCGACGACCTCGGTGCCCGCGTAGAAATCGGCGCCGAGCATGCTCGCGGCCTGCGCGGAGGCCGTCTCCGGGTCGACGATGCGGTCGAAGTTCGCCTTGACGGCCGCGGCGTTGAAGGGCTCGCCGTCGGTGAAGGTCACGTCGTCGCGCAGCGTGAAGGTGTATTCCGTGCTGTCGTTGGAGACGCTCCACTCGGTGGCGAGCCACGGCGAGAACGTGCCGTCCTCCTCCTGGAACACGAGCGAGTCGAGCACCGCGCGCTGCACCATGCCAGACACGTCGAGCTGGCTGACCTGCGGATCCATGTGGCCCGCCGACAGGTTCGCGCCCTCGATCGACCAGACGAGCTCGCCGCCGTCGCCCTCGCCGCCCCCCGGAGCGGAGCAGGCGCTGAGCGCCAGGGCGGTCACGGCGGCCAGAGCGGCCGCGGGCAGGAGACGGCGCAGAGTTGCGGAAGGCATGAGGGTTCCTCAGGACGAGCGAGCGGGGGTGGCTCCAGTCTACGGCCGATTCTTGGACGCAGTCGATCTGACGGGGACGGGCATCAGACGACCCCCACGGAGGGTGATCGCTAGACTGGTCCGAACACCCACACTCAGGCACGCTCACACAGTGCCGCACACATCGCTCGAGGAGACCTCCATGTCCGTGATTCCCGACAAGCCCGCACTCGAAGGTCTCGAAGCGAAGTGGGATGCCGCGTGGGCGGAACAGGGGACGTACCTGTTCGACCGCCTGCGTGCGGCCCAGGCCGGGCGCGAGGGCGTCTACTCCATCGACACCCCGCCGCCGACGGCATCCGGAAGCCTGCACATCGGCCATGTCTTCTCCTACACCCACACCGACGTCAAGGCCCGGTTCGAGCGCATGCGCGGCAAGACCGTGTTCTACCCGATGGGCTGGGACGACAACGGCCTCCCCACCGAGCGCCGCGTGCAGAACTACTACGGGGTGCGCTGCGACCCGTCTCTCCCCTACGACCCCGACTTCGCGCCTCCCTTCGAGGGCGGCGACAACAAGTCGAGCCGCGCGGCAGACCAGCGCCCCATCAGCCGCCGCAACTTCATCGAGCTGTGCGAGCGTCTGACGATCGAGGACGAGAAGCAGTTCGAGGCCCTGTTCCGTCAGCTCGGCCTCAGCGTCGACTGGACCCAGACCTACCGCACAATCTCCGACGACACGATCCGTCAGAGCCAGCTCGCCTTCCTCCGCAACCTCGAGCGCGGCGAGGCCTACCAGGCTCTGGCCCCCACGCTGTGGGACATCGACTTCCGCTCCGCGATCGCTCAGGCCGAGCTCGAGGACCGCGATCAGCCGGCCGCGTACCACACGATCGAATTCCCGTTCGCCGACGGTTCCGGTTCGATCACCATCGACACCACGCGGCCCGAGCTGCTTCCCGCGTGCATCGCGATCGTCACCCACCCCGAGGGACCGCACAAGCACCTGATCGGCACGAAGGTGCGTACGCCCTTCTTCGGCGCCGAGATCGAGATCCACGGCCACCACCTCGCGCAGCCCGACAAGGGCACGGGAGCGGCGATGGTCTGCACCTTCGGCGATGTGACCGACATCATCTGGTGGCGCGAGCTGCGCACCACCGACGGCGAGTCGCTGCCCAACATGACGACGATCGGCCTCGACGGACGCTTCCTCCCCTCGGCTCCGACGTCGGTCGCCGACGCCGCGGCGGCCGCCTGGTACGTCGACGAGCTCGCCGGCAAGACCGTGTTCAGCGCCCGCAAGGCGATCGTCGAGAAGCTCCAGGAGACCGGCGCGATGACCGCCGTCGGCAAGCCCTTCACGCACGCGGTGAAGTACTTCGAGAAGGGCGACCGCCCGCTCGAGATCGTGTCGACGCGGCAGTGGTACATCCGCAACGGCGCGCGCGACGCCGACCTCCGCGAGCGGCTGCTCGCCCACGGGGCCGAGCTGAACTGGCACCCCGACTTCATGCGTGTGCGCTACGAGAACTGGGTCGGCGGACTCACCGGCGACTGGCTCGTCTCCCGTCAGCGCTTCTTCGGCGTGCCGATCCCGCTCTGGTACGGGCTCGACGAGAACGGTGAGCGCGACTACGACCGCGTCATGGTGCCCGAAGCCGCATCCCTTCCCATCGATCCCACGATCGACGTGCCGCCGGGGTTCACCGAGGACCAGCGGGGCGTCCCCGGGGGTTTCGATGCCGAAGCCGACATCTTCGACACCTGGGCCACGTCGTCGCTCACCCCGCAGCTCGCCGGCGGCTGGCAGCGCGATGAGGAGCTGTGGAACCTCACGGCCCCGTTCGACCTGCGCCCGCAGGGCCAGGACATCATCCGCACCTGGCTGTTCTCGACGATGCTCCGCTCCACGCTCGAAGACGGTCGCTCCCCCTGGAGCAACGCCGCGATCAGCGGCTTCATCGTCGATCCCGACCGCAAGAAGATGTCGAAGTCGAAGGGCAACGTCGTCACCCCGGCCGACATCCTCGAGACGCATGGCTCGGATGCGGTGCGCTACTGGTCGGCGTCGAGCCGTCTGGGCGCGGACGCCGCGTTCGACCCGCAGAACCCCACCCAGGTGAAGATCGGCCGTCGCCTCGCCATCAAGGTGCTCAACGCGGCCAAGTTCGTCCTGTCGTTCCCGGTCCCGGAGGGGGCGCAGGTCACCCACGCGCTCGACGCGTCGATGCTCACGGCACTGGACGCCGTCGTGGTCGAGGCCACACGGGCGTTCGAGAACTACGACCAGGCGCGCGCCCTCGAGCTCACCGAGGCGTTCTTCTGGACGTTCTGCGACGACTACCTCGAGCTGGTCAAGGAGCGCGCCTACAACCAGAACGACGTGGGCCAGGCATCCGCCGCCCTCGCTCTGCGCCTGGCGCTGTCGACCCTGCTGCGTCTGCTCGCCCCCGTCCTCTCCTTCGCGACGGAGGAGGCATGGTCGTGGTTCGAGGAGGGCTCGATCCACACGGCCGCCTGGCCGGAGCCGTTGGGCATCGAGGGAGACACGACGGTTCTCGCGGCG
This sequence comes from Microbacterium sp., assembly GCA_032099965.1. Lineage (GTDB taxonomy): Bacteria > Actinomycetota > Actinomycetes > Actinomycetales > Microbacteriaceae > Microbacterium. The sequence goes on along the minus strand of DAMDKH010000013.1, from coordinate 16,663 downwards.
GCCAGCGAGGCGCTGATCGGCATCCGCCGGGCGAAGACCGAGGCGAAGGCCTCGCAGAAGACCCCGGTGAGCCGTGCCGAGATCATCGCCCCCGCGGCGAAGCTCGACGCCCTCCGCGCCGCAGCCGACGACCTCCGCGCGGTCGGACGCATCGCGGAGCTCGCCTTCGTCGAAGGTGAGAGCTTCGCGGTCGCCGCGATCGAGCTCGCCCCGGTGGAGACGCCGTGATGCAGCTGGGCACACGCTGGGCGACCGGCACCGAGGCGCCCGCCTCCGTGCCCGCATCTCTGCGCCCCGCCATCGCCGACGTCGAGTCGCGCGGCCTCACCGGCCATTGGACGCTCACGTGGCTCGAAGGGCGGGCGATCGCCGAGCTCGATGCCGGCTGGGAGGTCTTCCAGGCACGCACCGGCGAGATCATCGCCCGTCCCTTCGAGGACTGAGCCGCTCGCCTGCGACCCTCCGGGCCCCGCGCATCACCGATGCGCGGGGCCCGCTGTCGTCTCCGAAGGAAGACGTACGCGCGGGATGCACGCGTCGGTGGCCACGAGCTGCAGCGCAGCGGAGAACCCGCCGTCGGCGGCGTCTCCGCTCTCTCGCTAACGAGGGAGGGTCAGGCGCTCTTGCGCTTGCGCTCCATGACGATGGTGGGCGGCGCGCCCTCATCGACGGCGGCTCGGGTGACGATCACCTTCGCGACGTCTTCGGCCGACGGGATCTCGAACATGATCGGTCCGAGCACGTCCTCCAGGATGGCGCGGAGGCCGCGCGCGCCGGTCTTGCGCTCGACGGCGAGATCGGCGATGGAGCGGAGGGCGTCGTCATCGAACTCGAGTTCCACCCCGTCGAGTTCGAACATCCGCTGATACTGCTTCACGAGCGCGTTGCGCGGCCCGGTGAGGATGTCGATCAGTGCGTCCTGGTCGAGGGGCGACACCGAGGCGATCACGGGCAGACGGCCGATGAACTCCGGGATCAGTCCGAACTTGTGCAGGTCGTCGGGGAGCACCTCGCTGAAGAGGTCGATGTCCTTGCCCTTGTCGTGCAGGGGGGCGCCGAAGCCGATGCCGTGCTTGCCGACCCGCGCGGACACGATGTCTTCGAGGCCGGCGAAGGCTCCGGCGACGATGAACAGCACGTTCGTCGTGTCGATCTGCAGGAACTCCTGGTGCGGATGCTTGCGCCCACCCTGGGGCGGCACGGAGGCGACCGTGCCCTCGAGGATCTTCAGCAGCGCCTGCTGCACGCCCTCGCCGGAGACATCACGGGTGATCGACGGGTTCTCGGCCTTGCGGGCGACCTTGTCGATCTCGTCGATGTAGATGATGCCCTGCTCAGCGCGCTTGACGTCGTAGTCGGCGGCCTGGATGAGCTTGAGCAGGATGTTCTCGACGTCTTCCCCGACGTATCCGGCCTCGGTGAGGGCGGTCGCGTCGGCCACGGCGAACGGCACGTTGAGCCGCTTCGCGAGCGTCTGGGCCAGATACGTCTTTCCGCAGCCGGTGGGGCCGATGAGCATGATGTTGCTCTTGGCGATCTCGATCTCGTCGGCCTTCTGCTCGGCCGGCTGGAGGGTCCCGTGGGCGCGCACCCGCTTGTAGTGGTTGTAGACGGCGACGGCGAGGGCCTTCTTCGCGGGCTCCTGCCCGACGACGTACTCCTCGAGGAACGAGAAGATCTCGCGCGGCTTGGGCAGATCGAAGTCGGCCACACCCTCGGCGGAGGACTCGGCCATCCGCTCCTCGATGATCTCGTTGCACAGCTCGACGCACTCGTCGCAGATGTACACGCCGGGTCCGGCGATGAGCTGCTGCACCTGCTTCTGGCTCTTTCCGCAGAACGAGCACTTGAACAGGTCAGCGCTTTCACCGATGCGGGCCATGCGCGTCCTCCTATGGGGGGGATCAGAGATCGTCCTCCGAGCCTAACCTCTGCATCCGACACCAGGACGCATTGGACGCCCTCCGTGTCACCGCGGGGCCGAGAGCGGCGCGGTTCCCGTCCCGGACGACGGAGGCCGGTCACGCAGACGACTGCGGACCGGCCTCCGGTGCGGGGGAAGGATCAGACCATGCTCTTCGTGTGCCACACGGTCTTCACCTCGGTGAAGGCGGCGATGCGCTCCGGCGACGCGACCACCGGCCCTGGGGTGAGCACCCGCGTGAGGGTGTCGGCCGCGGCGATCTGCAGGTCGACCCAGTCGAGCGCTCCTGCTCCGGCGAGGTCGAGCGCGTTCACGTCCTGGTGCGAGGCGAGCCACGGCGCGATCTCGGCGGGCGAGCCGGTGAGCACGTTCACCACGCCCCCGGGCACGTCGCTCGTCGCGAGCACCTCCGCGAGGCTGATGGCCGACAGGGGGTACCGCTCGCTCGCGACGACCACGACGGCGTTGCCCGCGACCAGCGCGGGCGCCACGACCGACACGAGGCCGAGAAGTGCGGAGTCCTGCGGTGCGATGATCGCGACCACGCCCGTGGGCTCGGGGACGGTGATGTTGAAGTACGGGCCGGCCACCGGGTTGGCGTTGCCGGCGACCTGCGCGTACTTGTCGCACCAGCCCGCGTACCAGACCCAGAGGTCGATCGCCTCGTCGACCTGCGCGGCGGCGGCGCGATCCGATGCCCCCTCCTGCGCCATGATCTCGTCGATGAACTGCGCCCGGCGCCCCTCGAGCACCTCGGCGACACGGTAGAGCACCTGGCCGCGGTTGTAGGCGGTCGCTCCGGACCATCCCTTCACGGCGGCCCGTGCCGCGACGACCGCGTCCCGGGCATCCTTGCGTGACGCCTGCGCGGCGTTGGCGAGGAACGCGCCCTTCGGGGTGGCGACCTCGTAGGTGCGCCCCGACTCGCTGCGCGGGAACGCCCCGCCGATCGCGAGCTTGTACGTCTTCGGTACGGTGAGCCGCTTGCTCATGCGGACGCTCCCTTCAGGTAGGCGGTGAGACCCTGCCGGCCGCCCTCGCGGCCGTATCCGGACTCCTTGTAACCGCCGAACGGGCTCGACGGGTCGAATCGGTTGAACGTGTTGGCCCAGACGACCCCAGCCCGCAGGCGGTCGGCGACGGCGAGGATGCGGGATCCCTTGTCCGACCAGATGCCCGCCGAGAGGCCGTACGGAGTGTTGTTGGCCTTGGCGATCGCCTCGGCCGGCGTGCGGAAGGTCAGCACCGAGAGGACGGGGCCGAACACCTCGTCCCGGGCGATGCGGTGCGACGCCTCCACGCCGGTGAAGATCGTGGGAGCGAACCAGAACCCCTTCTCGGGGATGGCGCAGTCCGCCGTCCAGCGCTCCGCGCCCTCGGCCTCGCCGACATCGCTCAGCTCGCGGATGCGGGCGAGCTGTGCCGACGAGTTGATCGCACCGATGTCGGTGTTCTTGTCGAGCGGGTCGCCGAGGCGCAGCGTCGACAGACGGTTCTTGAGCCGGTCGATGACCTCGTCGTGGATGGACTCCTGCACGAGGAGCCGGCTGCCGGCGCAGCACACGTGACCCTGGTTGAAGAAGATGCCGTTGACGACTCCTTCGACGGCCTGGTCGATCGGAGCGTCGTCGAACACGATGTTCGCGGCCTTGCCGCCCAGCTCGAGGGTCAGCTTCTTGTCGGTCCCGGCCACGGCACGCGCGATGTCGCGTCCCACGCCCGTCGAGCCGGTGAACGCCACCTTGTCGATGTCGGGATGCCGCACGAGGGCGGCGCCCGTCGCGCCGGCTCCGGTCACGATGTTCACGACACCGGCGGGGAGGTCGGCCTGCTGGAGGATCTCCGCGAAGATCAGCGCCGTGAGCGGCGTCGTCTCGGCGGGCTTCAGCACGACGGTGTTGCCCGCGGCCAGCGCCGGGGCGACCTTCCAGGCGAGCATCAGCAGCGGGAAGTTCCATGGGATGACCTGACCCGCGACGCCCAGGGCGCGGGGGTTCGCTCCGAGGCCGGCGTGATCGAGCTTGTCGGCCCAGCCGGCGTAGTAGAAGAACCACGCGGCGACGAGGGGCACATCGACGTCGCGGCTCTCCTTGATCGGCTTGCCGTTGTCGAGGCTCTCGGCGACGGCCAGCTCGCGAGCGCGCTCCTGCACGAGCCGGGCGATGCGGAAGAGGTACTTCCCGCGATCGCGTCCGCTCATCCGCGACCAGGTGCGGTCGTAGGCGCGGCGGGCCGCGGCGACCGCACGGTCGACGTCGGCGTCGTTCGCCGTCGAGATCTCCGCGATCCGCTGCTCCGTCGCGGGCGAGATGGTGACGAAACCGTCACCAGAGCCGTCGACGAACTCGCCGTCGATGAACAGCCCGTAGCTGTCCTTGAGGTTCAGAAGCGCCGTGGACTCCGGCGCGGGGGCGTATTCCAGAAATGACATGTGCGTATCCCGTCAGTCGATCGTGACGTAGTCGGAGCCGGAGTAGTGACCGGTGGTGAGCTTCTGCCGCTGCAGGAGCACGTCGTTGAGCAGGCTCGACGCTCCGAAGCGGAAGAGGTGGGGCTGGAGCCAGTCCTCGCCGACCGTCTCGGCGACGGTGACGAGATACTTGATGGCGTCCTTCGAGGAGCGGATGCCGCCGGCCGGCTTCACGCCGATCCGTTCACCGGTCGCCTGGTGCCAGTCGCGCACGGTCTCGAGCATGAGCAGCGTGGTGGGCAGGGTGGCCGCGGGCTGGACCTTGCCGGTGGACGTCTTGATGAAGTCGCCGCCGGCGAGGATGCCGAGCCACGACGCGCGCTTGATGTTGTCGTAGGTGTTGAGCTCGCCGGTCTCGAGGATCACCTTGAGCGAGGCGTAGCTGCCGTCCTCGCGGCGGCAGGCCTCCTTCACCTGAGCGATCTGGTCGAAGACCAGGCCGTAGCGCCCGGAGAGGAAGGCTCCGCGGTCGATGACCATGTCGATCTCGTCGGCCCCCGCGGCGACGGCCTCAGCCGTGTCGGCGAGCTTGATGGCGAGCGAAGAGCGTCCGCTGGGGAAGGCGGTCGCGACGGCCGCCACCGAGATGAGACCATCGTCGGGGTCCCCGTGCAGGGCGCCCAGCGCATCGACCGCGTCGGCGACCATGTCGCCGTACACGCAGACCGCCGCGACCTTCGGGGTGGTCGGGTCCGACGCATCGGGGTTCTTGGCCTTCGCCACCAGGGAGCGCACCTTGCCGGGGGTGTCTGCACCTTCGAGCGTGGTCAGGTCGATCAGACGGATGATCGTGTCGAGCGCCCAGGCCTTGGACGTCGTCTTGATCGATCGCGTTCCCAGGCCTGCGGCCCTCTGCTCGAGTCCGACGGCGTCGACGCCGGGCAGTCCGTGCAGGAAACGGCGGAGCGTCGCGTCGTCGGGGTCTCCGCCGAGCACGTCCACCGCCGTTCGGCGTGCGAGTTCATTGGTCGTCATTGTTCCTCCAACAATGCTCGTGCTGTGGTCTCATCGGTCACCAGGACTCCGCAGAGGCCGTTGGCGACCACGGTCCGGGCGATGTCATGCTTCGCTGCTCCCGCAGTGACGAAGATCGCGCGCTGCGCCCCGCGCAGCCGGTCGAGGCTCACCCCGACGGTGCGTTCATCGAGGCTCGCGTCCACGATGTTGCCCTCGGCGTCGACGTAGCGGCCGAGCACGTCGCCGACCGCACCGCGGCGTGCGAGCTCCTGCACGTCGGCGGCGCTCAGGTAGCCGTTCTCGACGTGGGCCGACGTCGCGTCGCACGGGCCGGCCGTGAACAGGAACGCCTGCGCGTCGGCCGCCTCTTCGAGCACCGCGGCGACGGTGCGATCCGCTTCGATCGCCCGCTTGGTCTCGACGCGCTCCAGGATGGCCGGGCTCGGCAGCAGCGAGACCTGGCCGTTGGCCCGCTGGGCGATGGTCACGGCGAGGCCCGCCGCACCGCCGGAACGACGATTGAGGCTCACCCCGCCGTTGAGCTGGACGACCGTGACGCCGTGCGCCCACCCCTCGGGCAGCGCCTCCGCCACGGCGCGCAGAGTACGGCCCCAGCTCACCCCGAGGGTGCGGGGCACCGGACGCAGAGCGGTGAGGAAGTCGGCCGCGGCCTGCGCCACGCGCTCCAGGGATCCGTCGTCGCCGTCGGGGGCGGGCACGACCACCGCGTCGGACAGCCCGAAGCGATCGGTGAGCTCGCGCTCGAGCCCGAGCCGCCGCGCACGCGGGTGGACGATCTCGATCCGGACGATGCCACGCTCACGCGCCTGGGTGAGCAGCCGTCCGACCTTCCACCGGGAGATCTTGAGGAGTCCGCCGATCTCGTCCTGCGTCTTGTCCTCGTCGTAGTACAGCTCGGCGACCCGGACCATCAGCAGTTCGTCTTCCACGGCATCCTCCTTTCCTGCTCCCAGCGTACGACCCTCCCCGCGTTGGCGCACGCGAATGCGCATATGAGCAGAATCACACGCGCGTCCGCACATCTGCCGGAACGCAGAAGGGGCGCCGATCCGAAGATCGACGCCCCTTCCCGGTCGGGACTCAGGCGCGCTTGCGCGTCGTGAGCACCTGGTCGACGATGCCGTACTCGAGCGCCTGGTTGGCGGAGAGGATGTTGTCGCGATCGATGTCGCGGTTCACCTGCTCGACGGACTTCTTCGTGTGGGAGGCGAGGGTCTCCTCGAGCCAGGTGCGCATGCGGAGAATCTCCGCCGCCTGGATCTCGATGTCGGAGGCCTGACCGTGCCCGGCCTCACCCATGGCGGGCTGGTGGATCAGCACGCGGGCGTTCGGGAGGGCGAGCCGCTTCCCGGGGGCGCCGGCGGCGAGCAGCACGGCGGCGGCCGAGGCCGCCTGACCGAGCACCACCGTCTGGATCTGCGGCGCGACGTACTGCATCGTGTCGTAGATCGCCGTCATCGCGGTGAACGATCCACCGGGCGAGTTGATGTACATGGTGATGTCGCGCTCGGCGTCCTGACTCTCGAGCACGAGCAGCTGCGCCATGACGTCATCCGCCGACGCGTCGTCGACCTGCACGCCGAGGAAGATCACGCGATCCTCGAACAGCTTGTTGTAGGGGTCCTGACGCTTGAACCCGTAGGCCGTGCGCTCCTCGAACTGCGGGAGCACGTAGCGGCTGGAAGGCAGAGTGCCTGCGGACTGGAAAGTGGGGGTGTACATGCGTGGTCCTCTCGAATCCGTCACTCGGCGCCCGTGCCGCCGCCGCCGGTGACGTCGGTGGCGTGCTCGCGGATGTGGTCGACGAATCCGTACTCCAGCGCCTCGTCGGCGGTGAACCAGCGGTCGCGGTCGCCGTCGGCGTTGATCTGCTCGACGCTCTTGCCGGTCTGCGCTGCGGTGATCTCCGCCAGACGGCTCTTCATCGAGAGGATGAGCTGCGCCTGGGTCTGGATGTCGCTCGCCGTGCCGCCGAAGCCGCCATGGGGCTGGTGCAGCAGCACGCGCGCGTTCGGCGTGATGTAGCGCTTGCCCTTGGTGCCGCTGGTCAGCAGGAGCTGGCCCATCGACGCCGCCATGCCGATTCCCACGGTCACGATGTCGTTCGGGACGAACTGCATCGTGTCGTAGATCGCCATGCCCGCGGTGATCGAGCCACCGGGCGAGTTGATGTAGAGGTAGATGTCCTTTTCCGAGTCCTCTGCGGCGAGAAGAAGGATCTTCGCGCAGATCTCGTTGGCGTTGTCGTCACGCACCTCCGAGCCCAGCCAGATGATGCGATCCTTGAGCAGCCTGTCGAAGACGCTCGTCGCGACAAGGGGTTCTGCAGCCATGTCAGCTCCTGTTTCCGTGTTTCGGTGATTCGAATCTACCGGCGCAGGGCCGACCCTCCGCCCGTGTTCGCCGTCGGCATATCAGGCGTCGAGATCGGCGATCTCGTGCGCGTACGCGGTCATCGAGCGGTGGTAGCGCGGCAGGTGGGGTACGAGTGCGAGCAGCGCGACGGACAGCCCCGTCGCGGGACGACCCGCACTTGCGAGCACGAGAGCGCGAACCACCGCGATCGCATCGGCGTACCGACCCTCGGGCGCGCGGTCCTGCTCCTCCCCTAGCACCTCCAGCGCGGCGTCGTACTCGCCCAGATTGCGCAGGGAGCTCGCGAGCTGGACCACGCATTGAGGACGGTGCTCGTCATCCAGCCCGAGCGACAGTGCCCGGCGATAGAGCTCCACGGCCTCCGCCGGGCGCCCTGCGGAGTCCCGAGCTCCGGCGCGCTCGAACACCGCCCGTCCGTCGTCCGGTGCGCGTTCGGCCGCCAGAGCGTCGATGCGGGCGATGATCTCGGCACCCACCTCTTCGCCGGAGGCATCCGCCCAGACCTCATCGATCCGCTCGTCCCAGGTCTTCATGGTGTTCCCCTCGTGTACGCGAAGGGGCGGATGCCGCAGCACCCGCCCCTTCATCGTGATCGTGCGATCACTCGGCCTTGTCGGCCGCCTTCTTGGCCGGAGCCTTCTTGGCGGCGGGCTTCTTGGCAGCCGGCTTCTTGGCAGGAGCCTTGTCCTCCGTCGCCGCATCCGTCGAGGCCGCGTCGTCCTTCTTGGCGGCGGGCTTCTTGGCCGGAGCCTTCTTGGCGGCAGGCTTCTTGGCGGGGGCCTTCTCCTCGACCTCGGCGTCGGCCGAGTCGGTCGACTCGTCCTCGTCGGTCACGACGAAGTCCGACAGGTCGACGGGCTTGCCGTTCGTGTCGACGACCTTCACCTTGCCGAGCGCGATCGCGAGCGCCTTGTTGCGGGCGACCTCGCCGACCAGGGCCGGAAGCTGGTTCGAGGACTGCAGCGCCTCGACGAACTCCTGCGGCGCCATGCCGTACTGCGCGGCGGACTGGATGAGGTACTGGCTCAGCTCCTCCTGCGAGACCTGCACGTCGGCCTGCTCGGCGATCGTGTCGAGCAGCACCTGCGTGCGGAACTGCTTCTCGCTGGCCTCGGTCACCTCGGCGCGGTGCACGTCGTCCTCGAGGCGGTTCTCGCCCTCCAGGTGGTTGTGCACCTCGTCCTCGATGAGCTTCGGCGGCACGGGGATGTCGATCTGCTCGAGCAGCGTCTCGACGAGCTTGTCGCGAGCGGCGGAGCCCTGCGTGAAGACGCCCTGTTGGGCGACGCGCTCGGCGAGGCTGGCGCGCAGCTCGGCGATCGTGTCGAACTCGCTGGCGATCTGGGCGAAGTCGTCGTCGGCCTCGGGGAGCTCGCGCTCCTTGACGGCCTTGACCACGACCGAGACCTCGGCCTCGGAACCGGCGTGGTCGCCGCCCACGAGCTTCGAGCGGAAGGTGGTGTCCTCACCGGCGGTCAGCGACTCGACGGCGTCGTCGATGCCCTCGAGCAGCTCGCCGGAGCCCACCTCGTAGGAGACGCCCTCGGCGCGGTCGATCTCGGTGCCGTCGATCGTGGCGACCAGGTCGAGCTCCACGAAGTCGCCCTGGGCGGCCGGGCGGTCGACCGGCACCAGCGTGCCGAAGCGGGCGCGCATGTTCTCGAGCTCCGCGTCGAGAGCGGCTTCGTCGGCCTCCACGGCGTCGACGGTGAGGGTGATGCCCTCGTACGACGGCAGCTCGATGTCGGGACGCACGTCGACCTCGACATCGACGAGGAGGTCGCCCGAGAAGTCCTTCTCGTTCGGCCACTGCGTGATCTCGGCGGCCGGACGGCCGACGACGCGCAGCTTGTGCTCGACGGTGGCCTCGCGGAAGAACTTGTCGAGTCCCTCGTTGACGGCGTGCTCGATGACCGCTCCGCGCCCGATGCGCTGGTCGATGATCGGCGCCGGGACCTTGCCCTTGCGGAAGCCGGGGATCTGGACGTCCTGAGCGATGTGCTCGTAGGCGTGAGCGATGCTCGGCTTGAGGTCGTCCGGGGTGACCGTGATGCTGAGCTTGACCCGGGTGGGGGTCAGCTTCTCGACGGTGCTGTTCGCCATGCTGGTGTGTTCTCCTTGTGATCTCCGCGGTGCACCGCGGCTGCGAGCTGTCGGGGGCCGAGTCGGGGCGACAGGAGTTGAACCTGCGACCTCCCGCTCCCAAAGCGGGCGCTCTACCAAACTGAGCTACGCCCCGGGGAATCCGCGCGCAGATTCGGCCCAGACGAGTCTAACGGACGGGAGCAGTCCGGATCGTCCGCTATGATCGATGAGTCCCCACCGGCGCCTCGGCGCTCGGGAATTCGGGGCTGTAGCTTAATGGTAAAGCCTTAGTCTTCCAAACTAATGACGCGGGTTCGATTCCCGTCAGCCCCTCCACACGAAGGCCCCCTCATCCGAGGGGGCCTTCGTCGCTTCGGTCTCCTAGAATCGGACCACAGCGCGCGGCGGCATGACGAGGGGGTGGTGGCCCGTGAGCGATACGAGCGGGATCCAGGGCCGAGAGCCCTTCCCCGGCGCCCCGGGGTCGCATCCTCTCCCCCAGCGCTTCGGCGGCCGGGGTGACGTGGCGCCGGCCGCCCGACGTCGCCGCCTCTCGCGCGGTGTCCTCGCGGTCGGACTCGCCGTGATCGTGTCGGGTAGCGGGTTCGGCGGCGTGCAGCTCGGATCGAACCTGCGCTTCGACGATGCGGCGGCGGCCTACGACACCGCTCTGGACGAAGCGGCCGATGCGCGCGACTCCCTCGAGACCGCCGGCAGCGGCCTGGAGGCCACGAGGGCCTCCGCCGACGCCCTCGTCGAGGGGAACACGGGGATGCTCCTCGACGGCGTGCCGCTCGCAGACCTCGACGCCGCGATCGCGGCCGCGGAAGACGCCTCGGCAGCCGCAGACGGCATCCTCGCGACGGAGGTGGAGAGCGAGCCCGAGAAACCCGGTTGGTTCTGGGAGCTCTTCGCCGCGGCCGCGCACCTCGACGAGGCCCGCGCCGATGCCGCGGACTTCGAGGAGGCGGCGGAGGCCCAGGCCCCCCTCGTGACGGCGTCCGAAGACGCGTTGACGACCGCGGGGATCACGGTCATCAGCGCGGCGTCCACGGCCGCCGGCCCATTCGAGGCCGCGCACCTCTCGGCCCGGAACGCCGACGTCATCGCTCTGCGCGCCGCTGCCGCATCCTCCGCAGACCCCGTCGCACTCGACGACGAGGCCGTCGCCGGGTTCGCGCAGCTGCAGGCGGCGGCGGCGAAGGTCGTCGAGTCCGAGAACGCCGAACTGGCCGAGAAGGACGGGCCGTTGCGCACGAACCGCCTCGAGATCGAGGCGTTCGCCCGGTCGCTCGCACCCGGCGTCCTGCTCGAGTTCGATTGGGCGCCGACCGTCAACGGCTACGGCGCCGAAGGAAGCATGGGCGGCTACACCACCTGGTGGTGGGACGAACCGGACCGTGCGGTGATCCTCTTGTCGAACTCCGTGGCCGAGCAGTGGCCCGCCGGACGCAGCAGAGCCCTGGTCGCCCACGAGGTCGGGCATGCCATCAGCGTGAAGTGCGAGGAGATGTACGACTCGTCCACGCAGGACAGCATCGAGAAGTGGGCCACCGCTTGGGCGATCGGCATGGGATTCACCGACGACGCGAACGGCGTCTGGGCGTACGGCTATCCGCCCCAGACCTACATCGACGCGGCTGCCGGCTGCCGCTGACCGTCGCGGGACGACGAAGCCCCCGTGGTCGATCCCACGGGGGCTTCATCACATCAGAGAGCCGTCACTGGCCGCGGCGTTCCCGCAACTGGGTGAGGGCGTCTTCGAGCAGCTGGACCGCTTCCTCGTCCGTGCGGCGCTCCTTCACATAGGCGAGGTGCGTCTTGTACGGCTCGGTCTTGGCGACGGCGGGAGGGTTCTCCTTGTCGCGGCCCGCCGGGAGGCCAGACTGCGGGTGGTCGATGATCTCGGGGATCTCCTCCTCGGGCAGACCTGCCGCGAAGTAGCGGACGGTCTCGTTGCCGAGCCCGTCCCAGTAGGACACCGCGATGCGGTCGGCGTGGTAGCCGTGGTCCTGCTCCCCCATCGGCCCCGAGCCGACGCGCGTTCCGCGGATCGCGTTTCCACCGGTCGCCATCAGATCACCTCGAACTTCGTGATGAGGCCCAGTGCCACGATCGCCACGAACCACGCCAGCGCCAGGACCACGGTGAAGCGGTTCAGGTTGCGCTCGGCGAGACCGGACGAACCGACCGCCGACGACATGCCTCCGCCGAACATGTCGGAGAGGCCGCCACCGCGACCCTTGTGCAGGAGGATGAGGAGAGTCAGCAGGACGCTGGTGATACCCAGCACCACCTGCAGGACGAACTCGAGAATTGCCACGAGGAAAGAGCCTTTCGCTGGGGCAGGACAGCCCCGGTAACGGTCAAGTATACGGTGCAGCGGGGCCGCAGCCCCGCCGCACTCACACTCCGACGTGCTTCTCGAAGCGGATGATCGCCGCGAACTCGTCGACGACGAGGCTCGCACCGCCCACCAGGGCGCCGTCGACGTCGGGCTCACGCATGAAGCTGGCGATGTTCGCCGCCTTGACCGACCCGCCGTAGAGGATGCGCGTGCGAGCGGCAGCCTCGTCGCCGAGGACCTTCGCCACCACGCCGCGCAGCGCGGCGCAGACGTCCTGCGCCTGCTGCGGGGTCGCCGCCTGACCCGAGCCGATGGCCCAGACCGGCTCGTAGGCGATCACGATGTCCGCCGACGGCGAGACGCCCTGCAGAGCGGCCTCGAGCTGACCCGCGGGAACGGCGCTGGCGCCGAACTTCTCCAGGTCCTCCGAGGTCTCGCCGACGCAGATCACCGGCACGAGTCCGTGCCTGATCGACGCCTGCACCTTGGACGCCACGACCTCATCCGACTCGGCGTGGTATTCGCGGCGCTCCGAGTGACCGATGATGACGTACTTCGCGTCGAGCTTCGCCAGGAACGCCCCCGACACCTCGCCGGTGTACGCGCCCGAGTCGTGCGCCGACACATCCTGCGCTCCGAGGGCGAAGGGGATCTTGTCGGCGTCGATGAGCGTCTGCACGCTGCGGATGTCGGTGTAGGGCGGGAACACCGCGACCTCGACCGAACCCTCCTCGTGCTTCGCATCCTTGAGTGTCCAGTGCAGCTTCTGCACGAACGCGACCGCCTGCAGGTGGTCGAGGTTCATCTTCCAGTTGCCCGCGATGAGCGGGGTCCGAGCGTTCACTGCCATCCGAGGACCTCCAGGCCGGGTAGTTTCTTGCCCTCGAGGAATTCGAGGCTGGCGCCGCCGCCGGTCGAGATGTGGCCGAACCGGTCGTCGGCGAAGCCCAGCTGGCGCACTGCCGCGGCCGAGTCCCCTCCGCCCACGACGCTGAGGCCGTCGACCTCGGTGAGGGCCTGCGCCACGGTCTGCGTGCCGTTCGCGAAGGCGGGGAACTCGAACACACCCATGGGGCCGTTCCAGAACACGGTCTTCGACGAACGGATCACGTCGGCGAAACGCGCGGCTGTGTCCGGTCCGATGTCGAGGCCGATGCCGGCGCTCCCGAAGGCCGTCTCGCCGATCGCGTCGGCCGCGGCGACCTCGTGCTCGGCATCCGCCGAGAAGGACGCCGCCACCACCACGTCGGTGGGGAGCACGAGCTCCACGCCGCGCTCCTCCGCATCGCGGATGTACCCGCGCACGGTGTCGAGCTGGTCCTCTTCGAGAAGGCTCGACGCCACGTCGTGGCCCTGTGCCTTGAGGAAGGTGAACAGCATCCCCCCGCCGACAAGGATGCGGTCGACGCGCGGGAGGAGGTGCGAGATGACGCCGAGCTTGTCGCTGACCTTCGATCCGCCGAGCACCACCGCGTACGGGCGCTCGGGGCTCTCGGTCAGCCGGTCGAGCACGTCCAGCTCGGCCGCGATCAGCAGCCCGGCAGCGGACGGCAGCAGCTGGGCGAGGTCGTAGACGCTCGCCTGCTTGCGGTGCACGACGCCGAACCCGTCGGAGACGAGCACGTCGCCCAGTTCGGCGAGATCACGGGCGAATGCCCCGCGGACGGTGTCGTCCTTCGACGTCTCCCCCGCGTTGAACCGCAGGTTCTCGATGACGACGACGTCGCCGTCTTCGAGTGAGGACACGGCGTCATGAGCCGACTCGCCCACCGTGTCGCGCGCGAACGCGACCGGCTTCCCGAGCAGCTCCGACAGGCGCTGCGCCACCGGCGCGAGGCTGTACTGCGGATCCGGAGCGCCGTCGGGGCGTCCGAGGTGAGAGCACACGATCACGCGGGCGCCCGCGTTGATCAGTGCGTTGAGAGTCGGCAGCGAGGCGCGTACACGACCATCGTCCGTTATGACCCCGTCCCGCAGGGGGACGTTGAGGTCACAACGGACGATGACGCGCTTGCCCTCGAGCGGACCGAGAGAGTCCAGGGTGCGCAGAGTCATGAGCGACGGATCAGAGGCGCTCGGCCACGTACTCGGTCAGGTCGACGAGACGGTTGGAGTAGCCCCACTCGTTGTCGTACCAGCTCGAGAGCTTCACCTGGTTGCCGATGACGCGCAGCAGTCCGGCGTCGAAGATCGACGAGTGCGGGTCGGTGACGATGTCGCTGGAGACGATCTCGTCTTCGGTGTACTTGAGGATGCCCTTGAGGGGACCCTCGGCAGCCGCCTTGTACGCCGCCTTGATCTCGTCGACCGTGACCGGGGTCTTGGTCGTGATCGTGAGGTCGGTGATCGACCCGGTCGGGACCGGCACGCGCAGCGCGAAGCCGTCGAGCTTGCCCTTCAGCTCGGGCAGCACGAGGCCGATGGCCTTCGCGGCGCCCGTGGAGGTCGGGACGATGTTGATGGCGGCGGCGCGTGCGCGGCGGAGGTCGCCGTGCGGGCCGTCCTGCAGGTTCTGGTCGGCGGTGTACGCGTGGACCGTGGTCATGAGGCCGTTCTCGATGCCGAACGCGTCGTTGAACACCTTGGCGAGCGGCGCGAGGCAGTTCGTGGTGCACGAGGCGTTCGAGATGATGTGGTCGGTCTCGGGGTTGTAGGTGTCCTCGTTCACGCCCATGACGATGGTCGCGTCGTCACCCGTGGCGGGAGCCGAGATGAGCACCTTCTTGGCGCCGGCGTCGAGGTGCTTCTTCGCGAGCTCTGCCTTGGTGAAGAAGCCGGTCGACTCGATGACGATGTCGACGCCCAGCTCGCCCCACGGCAGGTTGGCCGGGTCGCGCTCGGCGAAGGCCTTGATGACGTTGCCGTTGACGGTGATGCTGTTCTCGTCATAGGTCACCTCGGCGTCGAGACGCCCGGTGATCGAGTCGTACTTCAGCAGGTGCGCCAGGGTCTTGTTGTCGGTGAGGTCGTTGACCGCGACGATTTCGATGTCCGCTCCCTGCGCGAGAGCCGCGCGGAAGTAGTTGCGTCCGATGCGGCCGAAGCCGTTGATACCGATCTTGACAGACACTCAGGTCTCCTGATTTCTCGTGCGCATGAGCGCGGTTTCTACTAGAGAAGCATGGACGACGGCGTCCCGACGGGCGATGCGTCCGTCGGGACGCCCGTCTTGTTTACGACAGTACCAGCAGGCCCGAGGTCTTCTCGCGGGCCACTTCGAAGCGCTGGGCGACGTTCTCCCAGTTGGCGATGTTCCACGCCGCCTTGACGTAGTCGGCCTTCACGTTGAGGTAGTCGAGGTAGAAGGCGTGCTCCCACATGTCGAGCTGGAACAGCGGCACGGTGCCCTGCGCCGTGTTCGACTGCTGGTCGAACAGCTGCTGGATGATGAGGCGGGCGCCGATCGGGTCCCAGCTCAGCACGGCCCAGCCGGAGCCCTGGATGCCGGTGGCGGCGGCGGTGAAGTGCGCCTGGAACTTCTCGAACGAGCCGAAGTACTCGTCGATGGCCGCACGCAGCTCGCCCTCGGGCTGTCCGCCGCCGTTGGGCGAGAGGTTGGTCCAGAAGATCGAGTGGTTCACGTGACCGCCGAGGTTGAAGGCGAGGTCCTTCTCGAGCTTGTTCACGTTGGCGAGGTTGCCGGTCTCCCGCGCCTCCGCCAGCTGCTCGAGCGCCGTGTTGGCACCGGTCACGTACGCCTGGTGGTGCTTGTCGTGATGCAGCTCCATGATCTTGCCGCTGATGTGCGGCTCGAGGGCTGCGAAGTCGTAGGGGAGGTCGGGGAGCGTGTAGGTCGCCATATCGCTTTCATCCAATCCGCGCCGCGCCGCGGCGCTTGCCGATCCTCCGCGCCACCGAAGTGCGGCGTGGAGCAGACGTTATTCATCCTACTGACGACAACGTCTCCGCGGACCGGATCCTTCCGCCGGGCGACGAAGAGAGCCGACCCCTTGACAGGGCCGGCTCTCTTCTGGTCTCGAAAGTTTCAGACGTCGAGCCCGGCGGGGACGGCGGCCTCCGTGCCGGGGACGCCGTCGTGCTGCGCCTTCTTGTCGGCCATCGCGAGCAGACGGCGGATGCGGCCCGCCACGGCGTCCTTGGTCATCGGGGGCTCGGCGTGGTGGCCCAGCTCGTCGAGACTCGCGTCGCGGTGAGCGAGCCGCAGCTCGCCCGCGACGGTGATCCGGCACCTCGTCACCGAGGATCTCGAGGGCGCGCTCGACCCGGGCGCAGGCGGCCACAGCGGCCTGCGCTGAGCGACGGAGGTTGGCGTCGTCGAAGTTCACGAGACGGTTGACGCCGGCCCGTACTTCCCGCCGCTGGCGCAGTTCCTCCCAGGCGACGGCGGTGCGACGGGCGCCCATCTCGTTGAGGATGCCGCGGATCGCCTCGCCCTCGCGCACGACGACGCGCGGCATCCCGCGGACCTCGCGCGCCTTCGCGGCGACGCCGAGACGGTGCGCGGCTCCGACGAGCGCCATGG
>DAMDKH010000012.1:16658-23071 GCA_032099965.1 Microbacterium sp. | reverse complement strand
CGTCGGCCGCCGCCTGGAGGGAGCGGTCGGCGAGGGCCGCACGCTCCTGTGCCTGAGCGGGGTTGTCGGCCACCGTGACGAGGGCGGACGGCGCGTAAGCCGTGGACAGCGACGACAACGCGGCGTCGGCGCCGGCGAGCTGCGGAGCGAGGGCCGCGCGCTCGGCTCGGACCCGTTCGAGTTCCTGAGGCGCGTTCTGCTCGAGGCGGCGCAGAGCGTCGAACGCATCCGTGTTGTCGTCGAGGATGTCGTCGACCTCGTCGGCGATCTGGATGATGCGGATGTGCCAGGCGCGACGTTCGTGGATCGTGTCCTCGACCTCGTCGTCGAGCTTCTGACGGAGGTCGAACGCCTGGGCGAGCGCGGCGCGCGCCTGCTCGACCGCG
This sequence comes from Microbacterium sp., assembly GCA_032099965.1. GTDB lineage: Bacteria > Actinomycetota > Actinomycetes > Actinomycetales > Microbacteriaceae > Microbacterium. The sequence goes on along the minus strand of DAMDKH010000012.1, from coordinate 22,685 downwards.
CCGGTGAACTCCGCGGTCGCGGCCTCCCCGAACTGGGCGATCGCGAATCCGAGCTCTTCGCGGCTGGACGTGACGGCATCGTCGGCGCGGACCAGGGCGGCTCCGGCGAGATCCTCGACCTGGTCGTCGGTCATCGTCGAGAAGGGGTCGGCCGGATCGGGAGTCGCCGGCATCGCGCCGCGCGCCCGGATCGCCGCCTCGCGCCGTCGGCGCCGCACCAGTGAGACGACGAGCCAGACGAGGAGAGCGAGCGCGGCGACGCCGGCCACCACGAGCAGGACGCGGAACATCCCGGCCCCGCCGTCGCCCTGGATCTCGTCGGCGGCGAGGAGGATCGCTCCGCTCCAGTCGTTCTGAGCGAGCAGGGGCTGGATCCGGTCTTCGATGGCATCCAGCCGCGAACCGCTCAACGGGCCACCCTCGGCGCCCGAGATGAAGAAGCTCCGCTGCTGGGTCGCGATGGCGAGGAGGTACTGATCGTTCCCGAGGTTGTTGTCGATCGCCACCTGGTCGGCCCAGGCGATGCGGTCGGACGGTGAGGTGAACTCGTCGACGAGGACGACGAAGAGGTCGGACGACGAGTTCGCCGTGAGCTCCTGCAGTCGCGCCTCCGCGGCGGCGTCCTCCTCGGGCGTCAGCGCCCCGACATCGTCGGTGACGTATCCCGCGTCGAGAGTGAGGGGAGAGGTCGCGGACGCCGTCAGCGGGACGGTGACCCCCAGGATGACGGAGAAGGCGAGAGCGCTCAGCGCCAGCCACCGTGTCTTCATCGCGTTCCCTCCGACCGGCAGGCGAGCCCCATGGCACGAGTCTATGCACTGCCCCCGACACGCGTCAGCACCCCGGCACGGATCGGCGTTCGCCCTCAGCGGAGACGCATACGCTGGAGGGCATGGACGACAGGTACGGATCCGACGTGCTGGCGGCGGGGTGGCGTGACCGCGGAACGCCGAAGGTGGCCGACGTCGCCGCCGAGATCGATCTCGTGGTCGAGGTCGCCGGAGACGGCTTCTGCGGGGCCGTCACGCGCGTGCAGGCGGGCGACGTGGAGCTCGAGGACTGGAAGGGACGACGGCGCCTCTTCCCCCTCGGCGGCGGGTTCCTCATCGACGGGCGTCCGGTGCGGCTGACGCCACCGGAGGCGAAGGCGCCGACGGTGCAGCGCACCGCGTCCGGATCGTTCGCCGTGGACGACGGCCGGGCGCGGGTCGCGCTGCCGAGCCGCATCCTCGTCGAGGGCAAGCACGACGCCGAGCTCGTCGAGAAGGTGTGGGGCGCGGACCTGCGGGTGGAGGGGGTGGTCGTCGAGTTCCTGCAGGGCGTCGACCTGCTCGATGATCTGCTCGCCGCCGAGCCGCCGTCGCGTGAGCGCCGTTACGGCGTGCTGGTCGATCATCTCGTGCCCGGGTCGAAGGAGTCGCGCATCGCCGACGCGGTCGCGCGCGGGCCGCACGGACGCCACGTCAAGATCGTCGGGCATCCCTTCGTCGACGTCTGGCAGTGCGTCACCCCCCGCGCGCTGGGCATCGCCCGCTGGCCCGAGGTGCCGAGGGGCATCGATTGGAAGACCGGCATCTGCCGAGCCCTCGGCTGGCCCCACGAGACCCAGGCCGACACGGCCCGCGCATGGCAGCACATCCTCGGACGGGTGCACAGCTATCGCGACCTCGAGCCGGCGCTGCTCGGCCGGGTCGAGGAGCTCATCGACTTCGTCACCGAACCGACGGCCTGAGCGGGCGACCGCGGCCGGGAGGGCCGTGTCGTCCCGGATACCCTGGATCCATGCCCGAACCTGGAACCTTCCGCGACGAGCCCGTCTCGTTCGTGCGCCGCAGCGGTCGGATGTCGGACGCGCAGGAGCGCGCGTTCACCGACCTCGCTCCGCGCTACCTCCTCGACGTGCCGCGCGACGTGGCCTGGACGTCCGTGCACCCCGAGGCGAGGCTGGACGTCGCCGCCGAATACGGTCGCTCCGCGGACCTGATCGTCGAGATCGGCTCGGGACAGGGGCACGCCATCGTCGCCGCAGCGACCTCGCGCTCCGACGTCGACTTCCTCGCGGTCGAGGTGTTCCGCGCGGGTCTCGCGCGCACGATGCTCGACGCCGACCGGGAAGGCGTCGAGAATCTGCGGGTCGTCGAGGCCAACGCCCCCGAAGTGCTGTCGTCGTACCTTCCGGAGGGAGCCGCGAGCGAGGTCTGGATCTTCTTCCCCGACCCGTGGCACAAGAAGCGGCACACCAAGCGCCGTCTCGTGCGTGCGGGATTCGCCGACGGCGCCGCTCGCGCGCTCGCCGACGGCGGGATGCTGCGTCTCGCGACCGACTGGGAGGACTACGCGCTCCAGATGCGCGACGTGCTCGACGCGGAGCAGCTGTTCGAGCGCGCCTTCGACGGCGACTGGGCGGAGCGGTTCGAGGGACGCGTGATGACCGCCTTCGAACGGAAGGGTCTCGCGAAGGGCCGGGACATCCGCGACCTCGTGTATCGACGGCGTCCTCGCCCGTGAGCGCCGCGGAGACGACCGCGCCCGGGTCGCGCATCCTGCCGGCCGTGCTCGTGTGCGCCGCCGCGCCGGCGTTCTTCGTGCTCGAGATCCCGTGGCTGGGGTGGCTCCTCCTGGCACTGGGGCTCGCCGCGGCCTGGGCCGTCGAGCGCGGCCGCATCACCGCATCCGCTCCCTCCTTGAAGCGTGACCTGTCGCTCATCGCCCTGGGGATGCTGGTCGTGAGCGTCATCCCGCTGGCCGCGGAGCTCGACAACCTCGCCATGCTGCGGTTCACCCTCGCCCTGGGCGGCGCGGTCGTGCTGCCCTACGTCGTGTCGCGCTTCGTCTACCGCGACCGGGCGATCTCCTTCCCGTGGCGCGGGCCGCGCCGGTGGGGGCGCCTGCAGTGGGGCTGGCTCGCCGCCGTGCTCGCGCTCGGGTGGCTCATCCTGCCCTTCTACTTCATCACCAGCGGCGTGTATCAGAACTGGCCGGTCGTCGACACGCCCGACCTGATCGCCCGCCTCTTCGTCGGCGTCGGCGCAGTGGGCATCTGGGATGAGCTGTTCTTCATCTGCACCGTCTTCGCCCTCCTGCGTCGGCACTTCCCCGACGCGGCGGCGAACGTGCTCCAGGCGGTCGTGTTCGTGTCGTTCCTCTGGGAGCTCGGCTACCGGGAATGGGGCCCGCTGCTCACCATCCCGTTCGCCCTCCTGCAGGGCTTCATCTTCCTGCGCACGCACTCGCTGGCCTACGTCGTCACGGTGCATCTGCTCTTCGACGCCGTCGTCTTCGCCGTGCTGGTGCATGCGCACAACCCCGGGCTGCTGCCGATCTTCCTGCTCTGAGAGCAGAGCAGCGGCGAGAGGGTCTGTCACAATCGGAGCATGCTGATCGTCGGACTCGTCCTCGCCGCGGCCGCCGCCGCGTTCCACGTCTTCATCTTCGCTCTCGAGTCGCTCAGGTGGACGGAGCCGGAGACGAGGAAGATCTTCGGCGTCGCGAGCGAGGCCGACGCCGTGACCATGAAGCAGCTGGCCTTCAACCAGGGCTTCTACAACCTCTTCCTCGCGCTGACGACGCTGTTCGGCTGCGGCTTCGTGCTGGTCGGCTTCGACGTGGTGGGACTCACCCTCGTGTTCGCCGGCACCGGGATGATGGTCGCCGCCGCCCTCGTGCTTGTGCTGTCAGACCGCACGAAGGTCCGCGCCGCCGCACTGCAGGGCTCGTTGCCGCTCCTGGCGATCATCGTCACCGCCGTGGCGCTCGCCATCGGCTAGTACGCACAGCACCGCGGAAGGGGCGCCGGACGGCCTTCCCTCCCGCGGTGCGCGGTGATGACGGATCAGAAGCGCAGCAGGACCTTGCCCACGCGTCCGGGCGTCTTGCTCAGCTTCACGGCGTCCGCGACCTCCGCGACGTCGAACACGCCGGCGACCGGGAGGGTGAGCGTCCCGTCCGTGACCCGCTGCACGAGCTCGCCGAACAGCGAGGAGCGGTCGGCGGCCGAGAGCTGCGGGATCACCTTGCTGCCCCAGAATCCCTTGACGACCGCGTGCTTGAAGATCACGTCGCCCGAGGCGATCTCCATCACCGGGGAACTCATGGCCCCGAACGCCACGAGGGTGCCTCCTTCGCCGAGCAGCGACAGCACCTCGCCGGACGCCGGCCCGCCGACGGAGTCGATGCCGGCCGAGATCGCCTTTCCTGCCGCCGCCGCCTCGACCTGTTCCCGCCAGTCGTCCTGATCGGTGGCGAAGACGTTGACGATGCCCTGGTCGCGCAGCTCGTCGACGCCCGCCGTTCGGCGCACGAGACCGATGACGTTGACGCCGCGCGCGGCGCCCAACTGCGCGAGCATGCGGCCGACGGCGCCGTTCGCGGCGTTCTGCACGATGACGTCGCCCTCGGAGACATCGAGCGACTGCAGGAGCGCGATCGTGCTGAAGGGCATCGACACCAGCTGCGCTGCGCTCTCGTCGGGCAGCCCGTCCGGCACGGGGATGAGGCCCGCGGCGTCGGCCACGATGTTCTCGGCCCACGCGCCGAAGGTGCCGCCGGTGGCGACGCGCTGCCCGAGCTGCAGGTGCGTGACGCCCTCGCCGATCGCGTCGACGACGCCGACCGCCTCGGTGCCGCTGGGGGCGGGCAGGGCGGGAGTGAAGCCGTAGGTGCCGCGGATGGTCCACAGGTCGTGGTTGTGGATGGGGGAGAGGAGGACCTTGAGCCGGACCTGGCCGGGACCGGGGTCGGGGACGGGACGCTCCTGCACCGCGAGGACGTCTTCCGCCTCGCCGAAACGGTCGTGGATGAGTGCGCGCATGATGGTCGTCTCCCTCAGTCGTCGGACACGGTGATCGTGACGTCGATGTTGCCACGCGTCGCGTTCGAGTAGGGGCAGACCTGGTGGGCGGCGTCGGCGAGCGCCTGCGCCTCGTCGTGCGGGAGGTCGGGGATGACGACCTCGAGCTCGACCGCGAGGCCGAACCCGCCCTGACCGTTCGAGCCGATGTGCACGCGGGCGCCCACCGACGAGTCGTCGATCGACACCTTCTTCGCGCGCGCCACCGACTGGAGGGCGGAGTGGAAGCACGCCGCGTAGCCGGCGGCGAACAGCTGCTCGGGGTTCGCGCCGTCGCCGCTGCCGCCCATCGCCCGGGGGATGGCGAGGTCGAACTCGACGCGGCGGTCGTCGGTGACGACGTGGCCGTTGCGGCCGGCGCCGGTGGCGAGGGCTTCTGCGGTGTAGAGGGCTTCCATGGGGATTTCCTTCCTTCGGGCGATGCGGTGCCGCAAAGGCGCCGCGGGGGGTCTTGTCAGAGCCGGGTGCTCTGCAGGAGCGCGGTGAGCTCCTGCAGCTCGGCGATGAGGCGTCGGCGGTGCGCGTCGTCGCGGATGCCCGACAGGCGTGCCACGTCGAGGGCGACGGACGACAGCTCCGAGCGCAGTGCCTCGCCGCGTTCGGTGAGGTGCACGACCACGACCCGCTCGTCGTCCGTGCGGCGCTTCCTCACGACGAGGTCGGCCTGCTCCAGTCGCCGCACGAGGGGCGAGAGGGTTCCGGAGTCGAGCTGCATGGCGTCGCCGAGGGCACCGATCGACTGCTCTCCTTCGTGCCACAGGATCGCGAGCACCAGGTACTGCGGGTACGTGAGCCCCCAGGGGGCGAGCAGCGTGCGATAGGTCTGCGTGGTGGCGCGCGCGGCGGAGTAGAGCGAGAAGCACACCATCTCATCGGTCACGGGCATGCGATAAGTCTTGCACGCAATTCAGTTGTGCACAACTGAATGAGAGCGGCGAGGTCAGCCACGCAGCTCCGAACTCAGCCACCGCGCATACTGCTGCCAGGCTTCACCCCCGGCGCGCAGGCCGGCGATGTGCGCGTCGAGGGGGGAGGCGAGCGTGAACCACTCGCCGCCCTCTCGGAGCTCGGCAAACTGGCGATGACGCGCCTGCTCGAGGCTGCGGTCGCCGCGCTCGAAGGCGAGCAGCTCGTCATGGCGGATGCTCGCCAGACGCTGACGAGGGCGCCGGCTCGTT
>DAMDKH010000012.1:0-16626 GCA_032099965.1 Microbacterium sp. | reverse complement strand
CCGATCTTCACCCGGCGGTCGTAGCGGAGGTAGTAGACCACGTCGATACGGGGGAGGGGGAGGTCGTCGTCGGGGGCATCGCCGTACCGCCAGCCGCAGAGCACACAGGCGAGGGCGCCGGCCGAGGTGCGGCGGGCGAGCATTCCGCCGCACAGGGGGCAGGGCCCGGGCAGCGCGAGCGACGTCGGCATGCCGTCGACGGTACGCAGGGCCGCCGACATCCGCGCGGGTACACCTTCGGCCTCCGCCGGCGCAAGGGGAGACCCATCGGCCGCAGGATATGGAAGATTCTGGCCATGACCTGCCTGAGGACCACTGCATGAGCGCCGTCGAGCCCGCTCCGGCGACGGCATCCATCCCGATCCTGACCCAGGAACCGTTCCCCGACACGCCGGGCAGCCCGGCGCCGGAATGGTTCAAGACCGCCGTGTTCTACGAGGTCCTGGTCCGTTCGTTCAACGACAGCAACGGAGACGGATCGGGCGACTTCCGCGGCCTGATCGAGAAACTCGACTACCTGCACTGGCTGGGGGTCGACTGCCTCTGGGTGCCCCCCTTCTTCCCGTCGCCCCTCCGCGACGGCGGGTACGACGTCGCCGACTACACGGGAATCCAGCCCGACCTCGGCACGACCGCCGACTTCAAGGAGTTCCTCGACGAGGCGCACGCCCGCGACATGCGCGTGATCATCGACTTCGTGATGAACCACACGAGCGACGAGCATCCGTGGTTCCAAGCGAGCCGGAGCGATCCGGAGGGCCCGTACGGGGACTTCTACGTCTGGAGCGACACCGACGAGCTCTACGAGGACGCCCGCATCATCTTCGTCGACACCGAGCCGAGCAACTGGACGTGGGACCCGGTGCGCCAGCAGTACTTCTGGCACCGGTTCTTCGCCCACCAGCCCGACCTCAACTTCGACAACCCGAAGGTGCGCGAGGCGATGCTCGACGCCATGCGGTTCTGGCTCGACATGGGGCTCGACGGATTCCGGCTCGATGCCGTGCCGTACCTGTTCGAGCGGGCGGGGACCAACGGGGAGAACCTGCCCGAGACGCACGACTTCCTCAAGACCGTGCGGCGCATGGTCGATCGGGAGTACCCCGGGCGGGTGCTCCTCGCCGAGGCCAACCAGTGGCCCGCCGACGTCGTGGACTACTTCGGCGATCCGGAGGTCGGCGGCGACGAGTGCCACATGTGCTTCCACTTCCCGGTCATGCCGCGGATCTTCATGGCGGTGCGGCGGGAGTCGCGCTATCCGATCAGCGAGATCCTCGCCGACACGCCCCCGATCCCGGCCGGATGCCAGTGGGGCATCTTCCTGCGCAACCACGACGAGCTCACGCTCGAGATGGTGACCGACGAGGACCGCGACTACATGTGGAGCGAGTACGCGCAGGATCCTCGCATGAAGGCGAACATCGGCATCCGCCGCCGCCTCGCTCCTCTGCTGGACAACGACGTGGACCGTATCGAGCTGTTCACCGCGCTGCTGCTCTCGCTCCCCGGGTCGCCCGTGCTCTACTACGGCGACGAGATCGGGATGGGCGACAACATCTGGCTCGGCGACCGCGACGGCGTGCGCACCCCGATGCAGTGGACGTCGGATCGCAACGCCGGTTTCTCGACCGCGAACCCCGGCAAGCTCACCCTGCCGCTCGTGCAGGACCCCGTGTACGGGTACCTCTCGGTCAACGTCGAGGCGCAGCAGGAGGACCGCTCCTCGCTGCTGCATTGGACGCGGCTCATGATCCAGGCCAGGAAGAAGCACCCGGCCTTCGGGCTGGGAAGCTTCAACGATCTCGGCGGGTCGAACCCCGCGGTGCTGTCGTACACCCGGGAGCACACGAACGATGACGGCACGGTCGACGTCATCCTCTGCGTGAACAACCTCTCGCAGTTCCCCCAGCCGGTCGAGCTCGACCTCCGGCGCTTCGAGGGCATGGTTCCCGTGGAGCTGGTCGGCGGCGTGCCGTTCCCGCGGGTGGGTGAGCTGCCCTACCTGCTCACGCTCGGCGGTCACGGCTTCTTCTGGTTCCAGCTGCAGGCGCCCGCGGAGGACGCCAACGAGAGGGGGATGCTGTGAGCCTCATCGAGAACGGCCTCCTCGAGGACTACCTGGTGCGCACCCGCTGGTTCGGCGGCAAGAGCCGCCCGTTCCATGTGGCGGGGACGCGTCGCATCGCCGACCTCGCCGCGGGTGACGGCCGTGTGCAGGCCATCGTGTTCCTCGTCACCGTCGAATACGGCGACGACGAGGGGGGCCGTGAGACCTACCAGGTGCCGTTGGCCGCGTACGACGAGCCGCAGGAGGCGATCGCGCACGCCGGGATCGGGACCGTCGACGACGAGGGCCGCGTGCGGCACCTCTACGACGCCGTGCACGACCGGTACGCGATGGCCCTGTGGCTCGAGGGTCTCGTCGCCGCCGAAGCGACCGGGACCGACGAGCGCGGAGGACTGCGCTTCCACCGCGTTCCGGGCACCGAGGCGCTCGATCCGGAACTGCGTTCGTCTCCGCTGTCGGGCGAGCAGTCCAACTCCTCGCTGCGCTTCGACGACACCGCGATCATGAAGGTGTTCCGCAAGGTGACCCCGGGGCTCAACCCCGACGTCGAGATCCATCGGGAGCTGACCCGTGCGGGTGCCGAGCACATCGCGGTGCTGTACGGGTGGGTGGAGGCCGACGTCGACGGAGAGGTGATCCAGCTCGCGATGGTGCAGGAGTTCCTCCGCACGGCGACGGACGGGTTCGACCTCGCCACCGGAAGCGTCCGCACCCTCCTGGCCGATCCCGAGCACGGCATCGAGGGCTCCGGCGGAGACTTCGCCGGCGAGGCCGCACGCCTCGGCGCCGCCGTGGCCGAGGTGCACGCCACCCTGCGCGAGCGGTTCCCCGTCGATCGACGGGGGCCACGCGCCGCCGCTGCTCTCGCCCGCACGATGGAGGAGCGTCTGACCCACGCCCTGGGGGTCGTGCCCGAGCTCGCCCCGCATGCCGACCGGCTGCGCGCGGCGTACTCCGCCGTCGCCCACCTGCCCGGACTCGACGTGCAACGGGTGCACGGAGATCTCCATCTCGGGCAGACGCTGCGCACCGCCCACGGCTGGCGGATCGTCGACTTCGAAGGCGAGCCGGGTCGACCGTTCGCCGAGCGCGCCCTTCCGGATTCGCCCTGGCGCGACGTGGCGGGCATGCTCCGATCGTTCGACTACGTGCCCGGAGTGGTCGAGATGGCGCTCGCGCCTTCCGGTGAGGGCGTCGAGGATGCCGAGGACGAGCTGCGCCTGCTGCGCGGCCGGGAGTGGTCCGAGCGGGCGCGGCATCGCTTCCTCGATGCCTATGTCGAGGCGATCCGTCGCCCCGACGACGACGAGGCGCACCCGGAAGTCGAGGGCGACACGCCGGAGGGCGAACGCGTCCTCCCCGCCGACGAGCGCACGCTGCTGAACGCCTACATCGCCGACAAGGCCGTGTATGAGGCGGTGTACGAGAAGCGCAACCGCCCGGCGTGGGTGGCGATCCCGCTCGAGGCGCTCGGCGAGATCTGAGACGGAGACGCCCCGGTCTCGACGACCGGGGCGCCTGTGCTCAGAGCGGCGAGAGGACCGCGAGGACGTTGCCGGCCGGGTCTCGGAACCAGGCGATGTCCGGTCCTCGCCCCGGGCCGCCGCGGAGGATGCCCACCTCGTCGGTCGGGAGGTGGGGGTCGTCGTAGATCGCGGTGACCACACCGCGCCCGTTGAGGTCAGCCACGGCGGCGTCGATGTCGTCGACCGGGAAGTTGAGGATCGTGAACGAGGCCGGAACGTGATCCGGTTTCTCGTACACGAGGATCGAACCGCCGTCGGGGAGCGCGATGTCGAGGAAGCCCATCGCATTGATCGTCACGTCGAGCCCGAGCGTGTCGCCGTAGAACGCGCGGGCCTCGTCGATCGAGTTCACGCTGAACCCGCTGAAGGGGTGGCTGATCTGGAATCCGGTCATGCGCCCAGCATGCTCGCACGGCACTCGGCTGTCCAGGTATCGACGCGCGGAATGGCCCTCCCCGGGCGCGCGTGACGGTGATGGTCGGCCGTGTCCCCCAAATGGGGGACAAATGACGGATTCTTCTGGTAGGGTCCTAACCGTGCTTGGGGAGCAGCTCGGCGTGAGGGGAACTCGCAGAGCTGGACACGCAACATCACGCTCCCCCCAGTGATGTCGATCGACTCGGGGGCACGGTTCGGGGGAACCGTGTCCTCGACAGCGTTCCGATGACGTCGCCTTTCGCTCTGCCGTGCCCTGGGGGCCGGACCCGAGCGATCGGCGACGCCGCGGGACCGACATCGGCGGCGGATGCCGCGACCCGTGGACGGCGCAGGCGTCTCCGCGGTGGTTTCGGAGCGGGCGCGTGCCCGTGTGATGAGGGGTGGACATGAACAGGCTTTTCCAGCGCACCGTCGGTTTGGCGGTGATCTGCACGGTGCTCGTCGCGGCAGGACTGCTGTGGTGGGGCATTACGGTGACCGACCCTCCCTCCCTGTGGGAGCCGGCGCGCATCACGCTCGCCGGGGTGTGGCAGGTGCTCTACAGCAGCGAACTGCCGGATCTCGGCGTCCTAGTCACCGCGCTCGCCATCGCGCTGTTCTTCGCTCTTCTCGTGGCCGTGACCGAGCGTGCCGTGGCTGCACGATACCGCCGGGCGACGGCGGCGATGCCGCATCTCACCCTGGCTCCGCGCGCCGTGATGGCTCGCACACGCGGCGTGTACGCGGGGCCCGTGACCGTCACCGTGCTCATCCCCGCGCACAACGAGGAGGCGTCTCTGCCGTTGACCCTCGACTCCCTCCGGCGGCAGGCCCAGCCGCCCCAGCGCATCATCGTCGTGGCGGACAACTGCAGCGACCGCACGGTGGAGGTCGCCAGGTAGCACGGCGCCGAGGTCTACGAGACCGTCGGGAACACGCACAAGAAGGGCGGAGCGCTGAACCAGGCGCTGCGCGACCTGCTTCCGGCGCTGGGCGACAACGACACCGTGATGGTGATGGACGCCGACAGCCAGATCGGATCGGGCTTCCTCGCGGAGGCGACGCGTCGCTTCACCCAGGACCGCGCGCTGATGGCCGTCGGGGGCCTCTTCGAGGGGGAGGAGGGCCATGGCCTGCTCGGCCAGTTCCAGCGCAACGAGTACACCCGCTACCAGCGTGAGATCCGCCGACGCGACGGGCGCGTCTTCGTGCTCACCGGCACAGCGTCGGTCTTCCGGTCCGCCGCGCTACGAGCGGTCGCCGACGCGCGCGGACAGCAGCTGCCCGGCACCCCGGGCGACGTGTACGACACGTTCGCGCTGACGGAGGACAACGAGCTCACCATCGCGATCAAATCGCTGGGTGGTCTCACCGTGTCGCCCTCGCGGTGCTCCGTGGTGACGGAGCTGATGCCGACGTGGCGGATGCTCTGGGCGCAGCGGCTGCGCTGGCAGCGCGGAGCGCTCGAGAACCTGGGCTCCTACGGGGTCACTCCCCAGACCATCCGGTACTGGTCGCAGCAGATCGGCATCGGATACGGAGTGCTCGCCCTGTTCTCCTACTTCGCGCTCATCCTGCTGATGATCGTCGCCGTGGACGTCTGGGTGTGGTTCCCGTTCTGGCTGGGGATCGGGGTGCTGTTCGCCGTCGAACGCACGATCACGGTCTGGCGGGGCGGCTGGCGCGCACGCATCCTGGCGATGCTCGTGTTCCCCGAACTCGTCTACGACTGCTTCCTGAATCTCGCGTTCCTCAAGGGCGTCTTCGAGATCGCGTTCGGCCGGCGGGCGACGTGGAAGCACGTCGATCACGTCGCTCCTCAGAAGGTGATGGCATGAACATGGTGCACGCGGGTCTGCTCCTTCCGGCCCAGTTCCTCACGTCGGAGTGGTTCAGCGTGCTGGCCACGTTCGTCGCGGTCAACACGGTGATCTATCTCGTGCTCGGGATGATGAAGATCCTGCCGAAGATCCGCCTCCGCCCGGGGCACCAGGGCGCGAGCCGACGCTCAGAGACGCGGAGCATCCACCCCGATGCTCCGGTGTAACGTCACGAGGAGCTCGTCGATGTCTTCCGCCGGAGTCGGGACGCCCAGGTGGAAGCCCTGGGCGAGGTCCGCGCCGAGCTCCCGCGCCAGCTCCACGTGCGCCGGTTCGGCGACGCCTTCGACCAGCACGCGCGCCCCGGCGGCGCGGGCGGTGTCGAGCAGCCCTTCCAGCCGATCCCGGGCCTCGGGGTGCTCGGCGACCTCCCAGAACAGGGCGCGATCGATCTTGACCACGTCGGGGCGCAGCCGGGCGATGCGGGTCTCATCCGAGCATCCTGCACCGGCGTCGTCGACGAGCAGGTTCCCGCCCAAGGCGGTGACGCGCTCGCGCACGTCGCGCAGATCCGCGCTGGTGGCGCCCTCGTACAGTTCGATGCCCCACGTGCGGTCCCAGCCCGAGACCAGCCCGTCGAGCTCCGTCCGCAGGATGGTGGTCCCCGAGGCGTTCAGTGTCACGCCCGCGGCCGGGGGGAGCGTTTCCGCTGCCGCGATTCCGAGGGCGATCAGTCGCAGCTCGAGTTCTTCGCGCCGGCCGTCCTCGGACGCTCGGTCGAGATGCACAGGGGGCGGGAAGCCGTCGGCGAAGCGTGCGAGCGCTTCGAAGGCGACGATCCGCCACTCGTGGAGGTCGACCATCGGCTGGAAGACCACACGCACGCTCGCGCCGTCGGAGGCGGCGTCTTCGCGCGCGGGGGAGGTCATCCGGTCAGTTTATCGTCGCGGACCGCAGGGGACCGCGACGCATTGTCGGTGAGAGTCCGGTTCGAACCGGAAACAAGACTTGCACCTGGGAGGATTGCATGGTCATACAGGGGATCCACGTCTCCGATGCCGAAGAGTTGCGCTGGCTGCGCGTCGGGTGGCTCCGTCATGTCAGGGAGCGGACGTCCACGTACTCGGTGGTGACCGCGAGCCTGCTCCTGCTGTTCGGGGTGCTCGGGATCATCGAATTGTTCGAGACCGACATCACCCGGTGGGAGCAGGTGCTCTCCGGCGGGACGGTCGTGCTCTGCCTCGGCGTCTTCGCGCTCGTCGCGCTCGCCGGCGTGGAGCTGCCGCACTGGGTGGGCATGGCCCTCGTCATCGCCCACGCCCTCGTCTCCGGCTACTACCTCGGTTTCTCCGACGAGCAGCAGAACGCCATCGCCGCGCTGCAGGAGATGCCGTTGATGGCGATGTTCTTCTCCTGGTTCTACGGCGCCAGGGTCGCACGGGTGGGGGAGTTCTCCGTCCTCATCGTGCTGGGCGTCGTGACGGCGCTCGGCCCGTTCACCGGACCCGGCGCACTGCTCGGCCCCGCCAACATCATCGGCGCGGCCCTGTTCACGTGGCTGTGTCTGGAGGCCGGTCTCTTCGTGCGGCACCGCATCCTGCTGGAGTCGCACTCCGACCCGCTCACGGGAGCGCTCAACCGGCGCGGGTTCGTGGCGAAGGCCGAGCTCGAGATGCGGCGGGCCGTCCGGCATCGTCGCCCCCTCAGCGTCGCCGTGCTGGACCTCGACAAGTTCAAGTCGGTCAACGACGGGGAGGGGCACGCCGCCGGCGACGACGTGCTGCGCTCGCTCACCGCGCAGTGGATGTCCCTGTCCCGACAGACCGACATCGTCGGCCGGCTCGGTGGCGACGAGTTCGTGATGCTCCTGCCGGAGACCGACGCCGACGAGGCGCGAGCGGTCATGGCACGACTGCGTCAGTATGCGAGCCACCCGTGGTCCTGGGGTGTCGCGCAGGTGCGCCCCGACGACACCCTGGATTCGGCGATGACCCGCGCGGATCGGGCGATGTACGCGGGCAAGTCGGGCTGAGGCGCCCACGCGGCGGGTGAGCGACCTCGGACGAGGCGCCCCGGCGCTCGGGGAGAACGAGAAGAGGGACCGTCCGTGCGGACGGTCCCTCTTCATCTACGTGCCCCCGACAGGAGTCGAACCTGCGACCTACGGTACCGGAAACCGGCGCTCTATCCACTGAGCTACGGAGGCGTACCGAACGACGATATCACTGCTCGGGGGTGGTCTCCGAACCACCGGCCACGGTGACCGGCGCGTCGCCGAGTGCGGCGAGCGCCGCCGCCACCTTCTCGGCGAGGTAGCGGTGGCCGTCGGTGGACGGATGGCGGCGCCCGACCTCCACGTCGATCACGTCGAGGTAGTTGTCCTCGGTGATCCACTCGTCGCCGACGGGGGAGATGTACCACCACCCGCGTGCTGCGGCGAGGTCGGCCAGGTCGCGGTCGATCCGAGCGGTGCCGTCTCCGACGGGGAGCTCGTGCGGGGCCGGGCCCAGGATGACGATCGCCGCTTCCGGGTACGTCGCCGACAGGGTGTCCCAGGCGGCGTTCACGGCCTCGCGGTATCCGGCCGCTCCCTGCTCGCGGTCGTTGATGGATCCCTGCACGAGCACCAGGTCGGGGTCGAGGCTCGGGTCGAGTGCCGCGATGCGCTCGCCGAAGGTCGGGCCGTCGATGCCGGGCTTGAGGTAGCCGCTGCCTCGGACCCCGTCGACGATCGTCTCGCCGTCGAGCAGGTCGGCGAGCACGTACGCGTAGCCCTCGGTGGGGGTCGTCGCCGCCGAACCGTACGTCCACGAGTCGCCGAAGACGAGCACGGTCGGATGCTCGGGCAGGGCGAGCGGGGCGGGAGCGACCAGTGCGGTCGGTGCGCCCTCTGCGGCGCCCACCGGCGCGGCGGAGGGGAGCGGCGCCCACGGGCGCCACACGCCGAGGATCCCCGCCGTGACGGCGAGTGCGAGAGCGGCGGAGACACCGGCGAGACGCAGTCGACGGCGGGCGGGAGCGGCGGGAGCCGGATCGCGAATTCCCCGTCGGTCCGCGCCGTAAACTGGGTCATCTATGAATCCTGAAACCCTCGCCGAAGCGCTCCTGTCCGTCGTCGCGCCGATCGCCGACGAGCGACGCCCCGGGGAGGGTGTGGGGCTGGCGGCCTCCGACATCGTCCTCGAGCGCCCCCGCAACCGCGACCACGGCGATTGGGCCTCGAACATCGCCATGCGCCTGGCGAAGCCGCTCGGCACGAACCCGCGAGAGCTCGCCCAGCAGATCGTCGACGGTCTCGTGGCGGTCGACGGCATCGCCAGCGCCGAGGTCGCCGGACCCGGGTTCATCAACATCCGTCTCGACGCCGCCGCTGCTGGCGCCCTGGCGAAGGTCATCGTCGAGGCCGGAACGGCCTACGGCACGAACACGTCGCAGGAGGGGGTGAGCGTCAACCTGGAGTTCGTCTCCGCGAACCCCACCGGCCCGCTGCACATCGCCCACACCCGCTGGGCGGCGTTGGGAGACGCGATCGTGCGTCTGCTCCTCGCCAGTGGCGCGCGGGCCGTGCGCGAGTACTACATCAACGACGCCGGAGCGCAGATGGAGCGCTTCGCCGGGTCGCTCGTCGCCGCGGCGAAGGGGGAGCCCACGCCCGAGGCCGGATATCCGGGCGAGTACATCTCGACCCTCGCCGCGCGCATCCTCGAAGCGCGTCCCGACCTGCTCGACCTCCCCGAAGACGAGCAGCTCGTCGTCGCCCGCGACCTCGGTTACGAGTACCAGCTGGCGGAGATCCGGCACTCGCTCGAGCGTTTCAACGTGCCGTTCGACGTGTGGTTCTCCGAGCGCACGCTCCACGCGAAGGACGCCTCGGGATCGAGTCTCATCGACCGGGCCGTCGAGCGTCTGCGCGAGCAGGGCCACGTCTACGACGAGGACGGCGCCGTATGGGTGCGTACCACCGACTTCGGTGACGACAAGGACCGCGTCATCCGTCGATCGAACGGCGAGTACACCTACTTCGCCGCCGACGCCGCGTACTACCTCGACAAGGGCGACCGCGGCTTCGACAAGAAGATCTACCTTCTCGGTGCCGACCACCACGGCTACGTGCACCGCCTCAAGGCCGTCGCCGGTGCCGCCGGGGAGGACCCGGAGCAGAACATCCAAGTGCTGATCGGCCAGATGGTCTCCATCAACGGTGCGCGCCTGAGCAAGCGCGCGGGCAACATCATCGAGATGGACGACCTGCTGGACTGGCTGGGCACGGATGCGCTGCGCTACTCGCTGGAGCGGTCGCCGGCCGACTCCCCGCTCGACCTCGACCCCGAGCTGCTGCAGAAGCGGACGAACGACAACCCCGTCTTCTACGTGCAGTACGCCCACGCCCGCACGCACAACGTCGGCCGCAACGCCGCCGACTCCGGCGTCGACCGCTCGGAGTTCGCACCGGAGACGCTCACGCACGAGTCGGAGGCCGCCCTTCTCGGCGCCCTGCAGGAGTTCCCGCGCATCGTCGCGTTCGCCGCCGAGGTGCGCGAGCCGCATCGCGTCGCGCGCTACCTCGAGGAGCTCGCGGGGCTCTACCACCGCTGGTACGACAACTGCCGCGTGATCCCGCAGGGCGACGACCCGATCGAGAGCGTGCACCGCACGCGGCTGTGGGTGAACGACGCGGCCGGCCAGGTCTTCCGCAACGGTCTCGCACTGCTGGGCGTCTCGGCACCGGAGCGCATGTGACGCGCCCGGCGCCGCGCCGTCGCTGCGGCATCATGGGTTCATGAGCGACGACAACCGCACCCTGCCCTACCCGGAGCGGGATGCCCAGCATCCGACGCTCGTCCTTCCGGGCGGTGACCGTGGCGATGACGCGCGATCGACCGGGCGTCGCCGACGGCGCTGGCCCTGGGTCGTGCTCGTCGTGCTCGTGGTGCTCGCCGCCCTCGTCGTCGCGGCCGAGCTCGTCGCCCGCGCGGTCCTTCCCGGTGTCGTCCGCTCTCTGGTCGTCGAGCAGCTCGATCTGCCGGCCGATCAGCAGCTCGACGTCACGGCCGACGGCATCCTGCTGCCGCAGCTCATCGCCGGGTCCCTCGACCGTCTCCACCTCTCGACCGACGCGGTGACGCTGCAGGGCATCACCGGCGCCGCAGACGTGACCGCGTCCGGCGTGCCGATCCGCGGGGGAGACCTCGACGGGGCGGAAGGCACCATCCGCATCGATCAGGCGCAGTTCACCGACCTCCTGGCCTCAACCGACCTGCCGATCGACGAGGTCGCGCTCGACGAGCCGAACGCCACGGTGACCGGGTCGATCCCCGTGCTGGGCACGACGGTCCCCGTATCGCTGACCCTCACGCCGGGAGCGGTCGAGGGCGACCTCGAGTTGACGCCGGTCGCGTTGAGCGTCGGCGGCGTCGAGATCGACGCGACGGAGGTCGGGTCGGGCCTCGGCGCGCTGGGCAGCAGCCTCACCCAGCCGCGTCGGATCTGCATCGCCGACCAGCTGCCGGCCGGGCTCACCCTGACCGGTGTGGAGGTCGTGGGCTCGGAGGTCGTGATCGACCTCGACGTCGACGGGGCGATCGCGACGGACGCGAGCCTGCTCGGGAAGGGCACCTGCGCCGGACGCTGACCCCGGTCGAGTCCGTCCCGCATCCCCGGGTCAGGACTCGGCGGCGGCCTTCTGCGCGTCGCGGAGCTCCTCGGTCGCGATGGTGACGTCGACCTCGGCCCGCTGTACGCGGCGCTGCGGGAAGGTGGTGGCGCCGAAGCGCGCCCGCACCCGGTCCTTCGCCTCCTCCTCGCCGGTGACGATGTAGGCGCACGCGATGAGCATCACCTGCGCCGAGAGGTTCAGCCAGATGAGCAGCGCGAGCAGCGAGGCGAACGACGCGAGCAGCGGGTTGCTCGTCGCGCCGCCGACGAAGAGCGATGAGAGCTCCTGCAGGATCAGCAGCCCGGCGGCGCCCAGCAGCGCGCCGGACCAGAGCGAGCGCGCGGCCGGCTTCACCCCGGACAGCACGAGGAACACCGCGATCAGGAGCCCGGTGTCGAGGGCGAAGACGATCACCAGCGAGACGACGCGCACGCCCCAGGTGGCGAGAGGCGAATCCGCCGGCAGGCCGACCAGCTCGCTGATCCAGCCCACCCCGATGCGACCGACGACCGAGAGCAGGGCCGCCGCGACGAAGGATGCGCCGATCCCGACCGCGAGGGCGAGGTTTCGCAGGATCACCCAGATGAACAGGATGTCGCTCTGCACAGTGCCCGAGATCACGCGCACCGCCGTGCGCAGCGACCCCACCGCGCCCAGGGCCGCGCCGATCAGCGCCACCATCGACACGATGCCGGCGAACGACAGCGAGACCGGCTCCCGGAGGTCGGCGGGGTCGATCACGCCGTCCTCGCCGATGAGTCCGGGGACGACGGACTGCACGGCCTCGATGATCGCGTTCCAGGCCTGCGGATTGCCCGCCAGCCAGAGCGCCGCGACGGAGAACCCGAGGAGCACGCCGGCGAAGACGCTGAAGAGGGCGCGGTAGGTCACGCTGTCCGCCAGCATGGGACCCCGGCGTTCGCTGTACAGGAGGAAGGCGCGCACCGGCTTGCGGATCAGCGCCCAGCGGATGACCGCCGCCAGGACGCGGGGGATCAGCCCCGGTCGGTCGGCGGGATCCGGGCTCTTCGAGGGTGCGGTCGACGTCGACGGCTCTGGATGCGCAGAAGGGGTCACGCTCTCACCCTAGGAGCGGCGGCGGACGCGGGCACGGGGGTTGCGGCGCCCGCGTCACCCTGGCTAGGGCGGGGTGCGTGGTGCCCTAGAATCGGGGCAGGTTTCGAAGGGCGCTCCGTGCCCGATCCCCGCTCACGATTGGTGCCCCATGCTTCCCGCTGCCCAGTCGCTCGCGCCCGAGTGGCTCACGGTCCCCGACGATGCGAACGACCTCGCTCCCGGCGTCTGGCCGGAGAGCGCCGGTCGCGACGCCGCGGGCGTGCTCCAGCTCGCGGGCGTCGACGCCGCCACCCTCGCGCGCACCTACGGCACGCCGGTCCTCGTGATCGACGAAGACGAGGTGCGCACCCGCGCCCGCGCCTTCCGTCTCGCTTTCGACGCGGCGGCGGCAGACCACGGAACCACGGCGCAGGTCTACTACGCGGGCAAGGCGTTCCTCAGCACCACGGTCGCCCGGTGGGTGATCGACGAGGGGCTGCGCGTCGACGTGTGCACGGGTGG
This sequence comes from Microbacterium sp., assembly GCA_032099965.1. Classification (GTDB taxonomy): domain Bacteria; phylum Actinomycetota; class Actinomycetes; order Actinomycetales; family Microbacteriaceae; genus Microbacterium. The sequence continues at coordinate 3,561 of DAMDKH010000012.1, read as the reverse complement.
CGAACTCGCCGTCGCGCTCGCGGCGGGGGGCGCACCGGCATCCATCGGCTTCCACGGCAACAACAAGTCCGTCTCCGAGCTGGAGTGGGCGGTGCAGGCGGGCGTGGGCACGATCATCGTCGACAGTGCGATCGAGATCGAGCGCCTGGCCGCGATCACGGCGCGCGTCGACGCGGTGCAGCGCGTGCTCGTGCGCGTGATCAGCGGCGTGCACGCCGAGACCCACGAGTTCCTGGCCACCGCGCACGAAGACCAGAAGTTCGGCTTCCCGCTCGACGAGGCGCCGTCCGCCGTCGCCCGCGTCCGGGAGATCCCCGGCCTGGAGTTCGCCGGTCTCCACTGCCACATCGGGTCGCAGATCTTCGGTGTCGCGGGCTTCCGCGAGTCCGCCGAGCGCGTGCTCGAGCTGCACGCCGCCCTCCTCGCCGACGGTCCGGTGCCCCAGATGAACCTCGGCGGCGGCTTCGGGATCGCCTACACCCGCGCCGACGACCCGACGCCGATCGGTTCGCTCGCCTCGGAGATCGTCTCGGCGGTCGCGGCCGGGTGCGCCGCCCGCGGCATCCCGGTGCCCGCTCTCTCGTTCGAGCCCGGTCGCGCCATCATCGGCACCGCCGGAGTCACGCTCTACGAGGTGGGCACCACCAAGGACGTCACCGTGCAGTCGGGGACCACGCGGCGCTACATCAGCGTCGACGGCGGCATGAGTGACAACGCCCGCCCGGCGCTGTACGGCGCTCAGTACTCGGCGCGGATCGCGTCTCGCGTGGGTTCCGGTGAGCCGCGCCTCAGCCGTGTCGTCGGCAAGCACTGCGAATCGGGAGACATCGTCGTCGACCACGAGTACCTTCCCGCCGACCTGGCTCCCGGAGACCTCCTGGCGGTTCCGGCGACCGGCGCCTACTGCGTCTCGCTCGCGAGCAACTACAACCACGTGCCTCGACCTCCGGTGGTCGCGGTACGGGGTGGCCGTTCGCGGGTCATCGTCCGCGGCGAGACCATCGACGACCTGCTGGCCCGAGATGCGGGCACGGACGGGGCCGAGGCCCCCGAGGGAGAGAAATGACCCACCCCCGAAGGAGTGACAATGGCTGACTACCGACGACTTCGAGTGGCGCTGCTCGGCGCCGGAGCGGTCGGCTCCCAGGTGGCCGACCTTCTGCTGCGGCACGGCGACGAGTTGGCCGATCGTGCCGGCGCCGCCCTGGAGCTGGCGGGGATCGCGGTGCGTGACATCGACGCCCCGCGCGACGTCGACCTGCCGCGCGAGCTCTTCACCACGGATGCCGAGTCGCTCGTGCTCGGCGCCGACATCGTGATCGAGCTCATCGGCGGGATCGAGCCGGCGCGCACGACCATCCTCCAGGCCATCGGTGCCGGTGCCGATGTCGTGACCGCCAACAAGGCGCTGTTGGCGACGCACGGTCCCGAGCTGTTCGAGGCCGCCGACCGTGTGGGCGCATCCGTGCACTACGAGGCGGCAGCGGCCGGTGCGATCCCCATCATCCGTCCGCTGCGCGATTCGCTCGCCGGCGACCGGATCGTGCGCATCATGGGCATCGTCAACGGAACGACGAACTACATCCTCGACCGGATGGACACCGAGGGCGCCGACTTCTCGGACGTGCTCGCCGACGCCCAACGGCTCGGCTACGCGGAGGCCGACCCGACGGCCGACGTCGAGGGCTACGACGCGGCGCAGAAGGCGGCGATCCTCGCCAGCCTCGCCTTCCACACGGCCGTGCCGCTCGACGCGGTGCACCGCGAGGGCATCACCTCGGTCACGGCGTCCATGATCCAGGAGGCGCGCGCGGCGGGCTTCGTGATCAAGCTCCTCGCGGTCTGCGAGCGTCTCGACGTCGACGGCACCGAGTCGATCTCGGTCCGGGTGTACCCCGCGCTCGTGCCGCAGTCGCACCCCCTCGCCTCCGTGCACGGCGCCAACAACGCGGTGTTCGTCGAGGCCGAGGCGGCAGGGTCGCTGATGTTCTACGGCGCCGGCGCCGGCGGGGTGCAGACCGCATCCGCGGTGCTCGGCGACGTCGTCTCCGCGGCACGCCGGCACATCGCCGGAGGCGTGGGAGTGGGGGAGTCCACCCGGGCGAACCTGCCGGTCGTGCCGATCGGCTTCGTCACCACGCGTTACCAGATCACCCTGCAGGTGGCCGACACGCCGGGTGTCCTCGCCACGGTGGCGGGCATCCTGAGCGACGGCGGCGTCTCCGTCGCGACCATCGTGCAGACGGTCGAAGGGGAGGACGAGCCCACGGCCCGGCTCATCATCGGCACGCACCGTGCGGCCGATCGCGCGCTCAGCGCGGCGGTCGACGTCCTCGCCGGCAGCCCGGTCGTCGAGCGCGTCGTGTCCGTGCTCCGCGTGGAAGGCGAGTGAGCGTGGCAGAGGGTCGCACCGTCGAGGTGGTCGTGCCGGCGACGAGCGCGAACCTCGGCCCCGGATTCGACACCCTCGGTCTCGCGCTCAGCGTGTACGACACGCTCGTGGTCACCGAGCTGCCCGCGGGCCAGCTCGAGATCACGGTGTCCGGGTCGGGGGCCGACGACATCCCCCGCGACGCGTCGAACCTCATCGTGCGCACCGTCGCGCACGTCTACGCCGATGCGGGACGACCGATGCCGGGTCTGCGCATCGAGGCCGAGAACGGTGTCCCGCACGGGCGGGGCCTCGGGTCCTCGGGCGCGGCCGTGGTCGCCGGCGTGCTGATCGCCAAGGGCCTCCTCGCCGGAGACGTGGAGATATCCGACGACGACCTGCTCCGTCTGGCCACCGAGCTGGAGGGGCATCCCGACAACGTCGCGCCTGCGCTGTTCGGCGGACTCACCATCGCCTGGATGGGCGAGCGCGGACCGCAGCACAAGAAGCTTCTGGTGCACCGGGGCGTGTCTCCGCTCGTGCTGGTGCCGGCCTACACGATGTCGACGTCGCAGGCGCGCTCGCTGCAGCCACCGCAGGTCTCGACGGCGGATGCCGTGTTCAACGTCTCGCGCTCGGCGCTGCTCATCGCGGCCCTGACGCAGAGCCCCGAACTGCTGCTCGATGCGACGGCCGATCGTCTGCACCAGGACTACCGCGCCGAGGCGATGCCGGAGACGCAGCGCCTCGTGCAGGCGCTGCGGGCCGCCGGTTTCGCCGCCGTCGTGTCGGGGGCCGGCCCCAGTGTGCTGGTGCTCGCAGACGGGCCGGGGAGCCGCCAGGACGCGGTCGAACTCGCGGCCCAGGTGACCGACACTCCGTGGGATGCCCTGCTGCTCGCCGTCGATGTGCGGGGTGGTACAGTGGGGGATCGAGCGGAGGGCTCCACGTAACTTCTTCGTGAATCTGGCCCCATTGCAGTTCTTGCAAGACCCGCACGTCCATCCTCCCGGCACACGTGCCAAGGCGGCTGACGCCGAGCGTCAGCCCGTGCGATCGCGCGCAGCACCCGTTGCGTGCGTGGACCGCTCATATCCCGAGACATAGAGGGAGTACTCGTGGAGAACCTCTCCGAGACCCAGAACGATCAGACCGCAGCGGTCGTCGACGCCCCGGCCGCGGCCGCCGGC
>DAMDKH010000011.1:0-23309 GCA_032099965.1 Microbacterium sp. | reverse complement strand
AAGAGGACTCCTCGATGGCCGCGGACGATGGCCCCGGGCCGCGCCACCCGCGAGCCGCCGCCGACCAGCGCGGCCATGGAAGCGCTGTGATGCGGGGCCTCGAGCGGCGGAGTCCGGTCGAGCGCGAGCACCCCGCCGCCGGAGAGCGAGCGGATCGCCGCCACCTCGAGTGCCTCGTCGTCGTCCAGCGGCGGCACGATCCCCGGCAGTCGCCTGACGAGCATCGTCTTCCCCGCGCCAGGAGGGCCGCTGAGCAGGAGATGATGCCCGCCCGCCGCCGCCGCGATCAGTGCCTCCACCGCAGCCTCCTGCCCGACGACGTCCGCCAGATCGGTCGAGTCCGTCGGGGCCTCGGGCGTGGCTCCACCGGTGACGGGAGCGAGGTCCGGCACGTCGACCTCGGCACCATGCCAGGCTGCGACCTCCGCCAACGTCACGGCGGCGCGCACCTCGACCCCCGGAACCAGACGCGCTTCGGCGGCGTTCGCATGCGGCACGACGACCTGTTCGAATCCGGCACGCGCGGCCGCGAACACGGCCGGGAGCACGCCGGCGACGGGGCGGAGACGGCCGTCCAACCCCAGTTCGCCGATGTGCACGGTGTGTCGGATGGAGCGCGCGGACAGCACGTCGCCGCAGGCGAGCGCGGCGACGGCGATCGCGAGGTCGAACGCCGACCCGTGCTTCGGGAGGCTCGCCGGGGAGAGGTTCACCGTGATCAGACGTCGCGGCAGCTCGAGTCCGGTGTTCCGGCTGGCGTTGTGCACGCGCTGCGCGGCCTCCCCGAGCGACTTGTCGGGCAGTCCGATGATGCGGAAGCCCGGCGTCTGGTTGCTGACGTCCGCCTCCACCTCGACGAGGTGCCCGTCGATCCCGGAGAGGGCCACCGCCCACGTACGGGCCGTGCTCATGAGAGATCCGCCAGGTGCTCGAGCGTCCCCGAGGCGGGGTCGCGCCCGATGATGCCGATCGCCTGCAGGCGGAGGGCGCGTCCGCTGCAGACCTCCGGGTGATCGATCGCCCACGCGAAGGCCAGCGCCCACATCCGACGCCTCTTGCGCTCGTCGATCGCCTCGAACGGATGACCGAAGTCCGGCGTGCTCCGGGTCTTCACCTCCACGAAGCACACGTCGCCTCCCCGGAGCGCGACGATGTCGATCTCCCCCTGGGCGTTCCGCCAGTTCCGATCCACGACGGTGTAGCCGACCGCGCTCAGATGCTCCGCCGCGCGCCGTTCACCCGCCCTGCCGAGTTCGTCTTTCGCTGCCATGACGACAGCGTGCCTGGCGCGGGCGAGCACGGAGCGTGCCCGCCTCCGCGAGGACGCGAGTCGCGCACGAACCCGCTCAGGCGGGAAGAAGTGCAGAAGAAGTGATGCCGCTCACTCGCCGTCGAGCGAGAGCTCCTGGGGGATCTCGAACTCCCGACGCTGCAGCTCCTCGACGTTGACGTCCTTGAAGGTCAGCACCCGTACGGCCTTGACGAACCGGTCCGCGCGGTAGATGTCCCAGACCCAGACGTCGCTCATGGAGATCTCGAAATAGAAGTCGTGCTCCGTGTCGCGACGCACGACGTTGACCTCGTTCGCCAGGTAGAACCGGCGTTCCGTCTCGACGACGTACTGGAACTGTGACACGACGTCCCGGTACTCGCGGAACAGGGCGAGCTCCAGCTCGCGGTCGTAGTCGTCGAAGGCTTCCTCATCCATGGTCCCTCCATCCTAGGCCTGACCCGGCGAGGGCCGTCATCGCGCCTCAGAAGAGCGTCGGCGCGTCCGCGATGGCCCACGACGCACGATGGAACGGCGACAGCCCGTGAGAGCGGATCGCCTCGCGATGCTCGGGGCTCGCATACCCCTTGTTGCGCTCCCAGCAGTAGTCCGGGTGCTCGTCGTGCAGGACCGTCATGTGGGTGTCGCGCGCCACCTTCGCGATCACCGACGCGGCGGCGACGGAGGCGCAATCGCGGTCCGCCTTGATCACGGGGCGGACGTCGAGCGCCACGGGATGGACGGCCGAAACATAGTCGTGATTGCCGTCGAGGAGGACCACCGCGTCGGTGAGAGACGCCCCCAGTGCCACGACGCCGTCGACCGCGCGCGAGGCTGCGAGGCCGAGAGCGCGCATGATCCCCAGCTCGTCCACCTCGGCCGCGCTCGCCCAGCCCACCGCCGACGCCTGAACCCAGGCGGCGGCACGCTCCGCGACGTCGGGACGACGCCGTTCGGTGACGAGCTTGGAGTCGCGCAGCCCTTCCGGGACCCGCCGCCGCGATCCCGCGGCATCCATCACGGCGGCTCCGACGGCGACCGGACCCGCGAGCGCCCCGCGTCCGACCTCGTCGAGCGCGATGATGAGTGCGCGATCGGCGAGGATCCGGCGCTCGAGGGTGAGCCGTGGGACCGCGACGCTCATTCGGATTCCGGGACGCCGGTGAAGATGTCGTAGTGGCTGTCGATGGCGCCGAACCGATCCAGCGGCCACATGGTCAGGAACGCCTTGCCCACCACGTTCGCGACCGGCACGAATCCGCCGCTCGGGAGGTCCTGGTGCTCGCGCGAGTCGCGCGAACGATCCCGGTTGTCGCCGAGCAACCACAGCGAATCGTCGGGGACGGTGACGTCGAACGCGGCGTTCGAGGCCGCGGTGTCCCCTTCGGGGAGGTTCAGATACGACAGCTCGTCGATGGGTGCGCCGTTGATGGTGATCTGGCCGAGCGCGTTGCAGCACACCACGTGATCCCCGGGGAGACCGATGACGCGCTTCACCAGGTGATCCTGCGAATCCGACGCGGACAGACCGATGAACGTGAGCACGCCGTCCACGGCCTGCACGAGCGGGGGCGCCGCCGGCGCCTGCGGCTGGGGATCCAGCCAGCCGCCCGGGTCCTTGAAAACCACGACGTCACCTCGGTGGTAGTCGGTCCACCGCGGGGTGAGCTCGTCGACGAGGATGCGGTCGTCGATGAGCAGCGTGCGCTCCATCGACGCCGAGGGGATGTAGAAGGAGCGCACGATGAACGTCTTCACCACGAACGACACGAGCGCCGCGATGACGATGATCACGAGCACGTCGCGGAGGAACACCAGGAATCCCCGTCGGCGTGCGGTGCCGGGCGCGGCGGATGTTTCAGACGTCATCGGGTTCCTTCGTGTCTCGCGGCCGTCCGACGGCCTCATACAGGGTCGCATATGCGGGGGAAAACACAGCACCCCAGGACATCGTGTCCTGGGGTGCTGGGGAACAGCTGCGACTCAGCGGTCGCGCTTCTCCTTGATCTTCGCCTTCTTGCCGCGCAGCTGGCGGAGGTAGTAGAGCTTCGCGCGGCGCACGTCACCACGGGTGACGACCTCGATGTGGTCGATCACCGGGGAGTGCACCGGGAAGGTGCGCTCGACGCCGACCTGGAAGCTGATCTTGCGGACCGTGAAGGTCTCGCGGACTCCGTCGCCCGAGCGGCCGATGACGACGCCCTGGAAGACCTGGATACGGGAGCGGTTGCCCTCGGTGATGTTGACGTGCACCTTGACGGTGTCACCGGGGAAGAAGTCCGGGATGTCCGAACGGAGGGAAGCCGCGTCTACGGCGTCGAGGATCTGCATGATCATCTCTCTCTGCACTCGCCCCAGGTCGGGATGCATGATGGAAGGAACAAGAATGGATGCGTGCCGCACGGAGCTGAAGCATCCGCGGGTTCCCCTGAGGCAGAACCGGTCACGGCACGGCTCCCCATTCTGTCATGGATGCCCCGCCGGGCCAAAACGGGCCGTCAGGCGTGATCGTCCGACTCGCGGACGACGATCACCTCGCGCACGCTCGCGGTCTCCGCGGTTCCCCGGTCGCGCGGAACGGCCGACCAGGTGATCGTCTCCCTGATGCGGGATCCGGTGCCGCGCACCTCGTTCCACAGCTGCCAGCCCTGAAGCCAGATCAGCGCGACCCCCACGAGGACCGCGCCGGTCAACAGCCACGGGAAGGCGCCGTCGATGAAGCATCCGACCGCGATGGTCAAGACGTGCCACAGAGAGAATCCGGCGACATCCCACCACGACACCGCACGCTCGGCGCGGACGGACGGACGAGAACGTGTGAGCAGCGTCAGAAGGAGCTGGCCGAGGAGCACCGAGGGCACCGCGATGAAGAGCACCCAGAGGATCGCCCATCCGCCCTGGAACACGGCCCATCCGACGACGAGCCACAGAGGCAGGAGGAACGCCGCCGGGAGGAGCCAGCGGAAGAACGCGCGTCGCAACTGCATGTGCCGATCGTATGCCGATCGCCCACTCGGGGCTCGGGTGTTCGCTGAGAGCGCGGGCGACCGTCCGGAGCCGGCGGATCGGGGAGAATGGAACACGGACGAGAGGACTCCCCGAATGATCGAACTGCGCACCCCTGCCGAGATCGACGAGATGCGCGCCGCCGGGCGCTTCGTCGCCGAGACGCTGGCGGCTCTGCGCGACGACACGAAGGTCGGGACGAACCTCCTGACGATCGACCGGCGCGCACACGACCTCATCCGCGCTCGGGGGGCGGAGTCGTGCTACATCGACTACCACCCGTCGTTCGGCGCCAGCCCCTTCGGCAAGGTCATCTGCACCTCGGTCAACGACGCCGTGCTGCACGGGCTCCCCCACGACTACACGCTGCGCGACGGCGACCTGGTCTCCCTGGACTTCGCCGTCTCGGTGGACAGCTGGGTCGCCGACTCCGCCGTCTCGTTCGTCGTCGGATCGGCGCGCGAGGAAGACCTCCGCCTCATCGAGACCACCGAACGCGCGCTGGCCGCCGCCATCGCCGCCGCCACCGTCGGCAATCGCATCGGCGACATCTCGGCGTCGATCGCCGAGATCGCGCACGCCGAGGGCTACTCGATCAACACCGACTTCGGCGGACACGGCGTCGGTCGCACGATGCACGGCGACCCCCACGTCGCCAACGACGGTCGCGCCGGCCGAGGCTTCCCGTTGCGGGACGGCCTGGTGCTCGCCCTCGAGCCCTGGTTCCTCGCCACCACCGACGAACTCGTGACCGACCCCGACGGCTGGACCCTCCGCAGCGTCGACGGATCCCGCGGCGCTCACTCCGAGCACACCGTCGCGATCACCGCCGAGGGACCGATCGTGTTGACCGACCGCTCCTTCCTCGGGGTCGACTGACCGTTCAGCTCGGCCCGGCGTCGCCCTCGCGCTCCCACGACGCCACCGGACCGGCGACGGGGCGGAACAGCGGATGCGCGTCCGGGACCTCACGATCCCGCCACCGCGCCAGCACGTCAGGGCTGCGGATGGCGAGCTTCGCGCGGAGGTGCGCCCACTCGTGCGCGAGCTGACCGCTCGTCACCTCCATCGCCGGAGCGTCGATCGGGCCGGGGCGATCGATGCGCGACCGGTCGAATCGGTACCCCCGGGTATCGGCCTCGTCCGCCACGGCTCCGAGATACCGCCCGATCGCGTCGACCGGGTCGACGAGCGCGCGGAACCGCTCGAGCTGCGGGTGGGCGAGGTAGCCCTTCGTCCGGCCGGCCAGCACGGCCTGGGCCAGCAGCGACTCACGCCAGCAGGCGACCAGACCCTGACGGTCGAGGTGGGACGGGTGCAGCGACCAGACCCTCATGCGCGCTGATACACGAAGACGTCGGTGACGTGCGGGAGCAGCAGGACGTCGCGGCCCCGGGTGTCGGGATCGGTGTCGAGGACCGATTCGATGCGCCGCACGAGGTCGGCACGGGTCGGGGCGTCGGCGACGAGGAAGCTGCTCACCGTCGCCCATCGTCGGAGGTAGTCGGAGCGGGTGATGCGCTCACCCCATGCGATCGTCCGGTTCTCGAGCAATGCGAAACCGGGAAGTCCGTCGGCGGTCGCGGAGGTGCGGTCCTGCGCGTCCACCGCCGGGTGGGCGATCGCGTGGCACTGCCGATCCCACGCGCACCGCGGGTCGGCGCGATTCCACAGAAGCCCCAGAGCGCCATCGGCGACGAGCACCCGGGCGATCTCCGCACAGGCGCGGTCGCGATCGAACCAGTGGAAGGCCTGGGCGACGGTGACGACGTCGATCGAGGCGTCGGCGACGGGGATGCGCTCGGCCGTGCCCTCCACCGCGCTCACCTCGGGCAGCTTCCTCCGCAGCACGTCGAGCATGGAGGCCGCGGGCTCGACGGCGACGACCTGGTCGGCGCGATCGACGAGGCGCTCGGTCAGCTTCCCGGTCCCGGCCCCGAGGTCGAGCACGCGACCCACGCGACTCGGGAGGACGACGTCGACCGCCGCGGCGGGGAAGCCCGGGCGGTACCGGTCGTAGTCCGTCCCGCTGTTCTCGAAGGAGCGGGCGAGGATCGCGTGATCGACCATGCTTCGACGGTATCAGCCGCCTCGGGGCACGCTGCCGGAAGCGGTCAGTCGTCGAGACCGGGGAGAAGATCCGGACGCCGCCGACGCGTGCGCTCCAGCTGCTGATCCCGACGCCATTGCGCGATGCGCGCGTGGTTGCCGCTGAGGAGCACCTCCGGCACGGCGCGGTCGCGCCAGACCGACGGCTTCGTGTACGAGGGGTACTCGAGCAGTCCGTCCTCGTGCGACTCCTCGACCAGACTCTCGGGATTACCGACCACGCCGGGGATCAGACGCCCGATCGCCTCGATCATCGCCATGGTCGCGACCTCTCCGCCGTTGAGCACGTAGTCGCCCAGACTGATGAGTCGCACCTCGCCGAGATCCGCCGCGTATTCGAAGACGCGTTCATCGATGCCCTCGTACCGGCCGCAGCCGAACACGAGATGATCGCGGGTCGCCAGATCGCGCGCCGTCGCCTGGGTGAAGACCTCTCCCGCGGGCGACGGGAAGATGATCGTCGGGCGCGGACTCCCCTGGGTGACCTCGTCGAGAGCGAGACCCCAGGGTTCGGGCTTCATGACCATCCCGGCACCGCCGCCGTACGGCGTGTCGTCGACGGTGCGGTGACGATCGGTCGTCCACTCCCGCAGGTCGCGGACCGCGAGCTGGAGGATGCCGGCGCCCTGCGCCTTTCCGAGCAGCGAGAGCGCCAGCCCGTCGAAGTACGACGGGAAGATGGAGAGGACGTCGATGCGCACGGTGTTCCGATCCGCCTAGTCGGCGGACGCGCCGGCGTCCGACCCCGCGTCGTCAGGTGTCGGCTCGGAAGCCGCGTCCGCGTCGTCGCCGTCATCGGGCAGGTCTTCGAAGAGCCCGGCGGGCGGTGTCACGATGACCCGGCCTGCGGCGACGTCGACCGTGGGCACGATCGCCTCGACGAAGGGCACCATGATCTCCTGCTCACCGGCCTTGACGATCAGCAGGTCCTGAGCCGGCAGGTGCTCGACACGGACCACGCGCCCCACGACGCTGTCTTCGCGCACGACGTCGAGCCCGACCAGCTGGTGGTCGAACCAGGCGTTGTCCTCGGCCTCGTCGCCGTCCTGGTCGATCCAGAGGATCGCGCGCACCAGGCTCTCGGCTCCGGTGCGGTCATCGACGTCGTGGAAGAAGACGACGGGGTTGCCGTTCATCACCCGGTATTCCCGGACGACGAGGGTCTTGCCGTGCCACGGAGATGCCTCGGGCACCTGCAACGTGAATTCGGCGCCCGGAACGAATCGACGCTCCGGGGCGTCGGTGTACAGCTCGAGCTTGAGCGCGCCCTTGAGGCCATGCGCCTTGACGAGTCGTCCGACCCGCAGCTGGTTCTTCCCCTGGGCTTCCTGCGCGGCCACGTCAGTCGTCCGCGACGTCGACGCGCACGCGACGCCCATCGGCGAGAGCGGCGATGAGAGTGCGCAGAGCCTTCGCGGTGCGGCCGCCGCGCCCGATCACCCGTCCACGGTCGTCGGGGTGCACGCGCACCTCGAGCAGGTCGCCTCGCGGCGAGGTGGAAGCGGTGATGTGCACGTCTTCGGGGTGATCGACGATCCCCTTGACGACGTGTTCGAGCGCGGCGGCGAGCACGACGGATTACTCCGCGTCGGCGGCGGGAGCCTCAGCGGCCTCCGCGGCGTCGGCCGGAGCCTCGGCGGGAGCGTCGGCCTTCTTCTCGGCCTTGGGCTTCACGACGGACTTCTTCGAGGAGTCGACCTCGAAGGGGACCTTCGGCTCGGCGACCTTGAGGGTCGACTTCGCGTCGGCGTCACCCTTGAAGGTGCCCCAGTCGCCCGTGATCTTGAGGATGGCGGCGACCTGCTCGGTCGGCTGCGCGCCGACGGAGAGCCAGTACTGCGCCCGCTCGGAGTCGACCTCGATGAACGAGGGCTCCTCGGTGGGGTGGTACTTGCCGATCTCCTCGATCACGCGACCATCGCGCTTGGTGCGCGAGTCGGCGACGACGATGCGGTAGTACGGCGCACGGATCTTGCCCAGGCGCTTGAGACGAATCTTGACAGCCACGATTCTCCTGAATTGTGTGGAAGGAAACGAACCGATCGCCTGGAGCGTGGGGTGCACACCCGGCGGAAGCTCAATAGGGAGGACGGATGCTGGATAGAGGGTCGAGCACACCGTCCGACCCTCTATTCTGCCAGATGCCGACGCCGCATGCGAAACGTGCGGACCGCGCGTCGTCGAGGAGCGGGGGCCGCGTGCCAGACTGAGCACGTGAAGCTCGAGTTCGCGCCCTCAGCCCGCTCCACGGTCGGACTGGAGTGGGAGATCATGCTGGCTGATCCCGTCTCCGGGGATCTGGTGGGTCGCGCCCCCGAACTGCTCGCCGATCTCGAGGCGCAGAGCGAGAGCGAACGCCACACCGTAACCGGCGAACTCCTCACGAACACCATCGAGGTGACGAGCGGTGTCGGCGACTCGGTCGCCCATGCCGTCGACGACATCGTCCGAGCGATCGGAGCGGTGCGCTCGGCGACCGATGCGCTCGGCGTCGAGCTGCTCTCCGCCGGGAGCCATCCGTTCGCGCAGTGGTTCGACCAGAAGGTGACGGACAAGACGCGGTACCACTCCCTGATCGAGCGCACGCAGTGGTGGGGCCGCAACATGATGATCTGGGGCATCCACGTGCACGTCGGCGTCGAGGACCATCGCAAGGTCTTCCCGATCATCAACGCGCTCACGGCGTATCTCCCCCACCTGCAGGCCCTCGCGGCGTCCAGCCCGTTCTGGGCCGGCGAACGCACCGGGTACGCCTCGAACCGGGCCCTCGTGTTCCAGCAGCTCCCCACCGCGGGCCTCCCCTGGGCGCTGGAGAATTGGGAGCAGTTCGAGGTCTACCTCGACGACATGATCCGCACCGGCGTGATGAGGGATGCCTCGGAGGTGCGCTGGGACATCCGACCGGCGCCGAAGTGGGGCACCATCGAGGTCCGCGCGTGCGACGGCATGTCGACGCTGCCGGAGCTCGCCGCCGTCGCCGCACTGGTGCAGGTGCTGGTGGAGCACTTCTCCCGACTTCTCGACGCCGGAGAGACGCTGCCCTCGCTCCCCTCGTGGTTCCATCGCGAGAACAAGTGGCGCGCCGCCCGGTACGGACTCGACGCGCGCCTGATCGTGGATGCGGCAGGCGCCCAGCGCGGTGTCCGCGAGCACCTGCGAGAGACCGTCGAGGCGCTGGCGCCGGTGTCCGTGGACCTCGGCTGCGCTCCCGAGTTCGCGAGCGTCGCCGGCATCCTCGCGAACGGCGCGAGCTACGAGCGGCAGATCGCGGTGGCCGAGGCGTCGCCGGGAGACCTCAGCGCCGTGGTCCATCACCTCATCCGGGAGTTCCGCAGCGGACCGCAGGCCTCGACGAACGACGCCTGAGCCTCATCCTTCCGCGAGCTGACGGGCCAGTCCCTCGTCGAGCACGACGTCGGTGACGAGCTCGGCGGCGATGGCGGCGCGCAGGCTGGCGAGCTTCGGGATGCCGGAGACCACGCATACCCTCCGCGGCACGCGCCGCAGCCGGTCGAGCCCGGGACCGGTGGCGCGGGCGTTGAGACGGATGTCGCGCCACGACCCGTCCGCCCGGAAGAACACCGTCGCCACATCGCCGATCGCGTGGTCCTCGCGAAGGCTGCTGTAGTCTTCCCGGCCCAGGTAGCCGCCGACGTAGACGCGACTGGGCACCTCGGCGGCCGGAGAGCCGAGGCTGAACACCGCGACGTCCATCTTGGACTGGAGGTCGAGCACGCGCCGCGTGCTGCGTTCGCGCCACATCGCCTCGCGCGTCGCGGGGTCGTCGAAGAAGGCGGGCACGGGGAACTGCTGCACCTGGGCGCCGAACGCGCTCCCGAAGCGCTGCAGGATGTCGCTGGAGTACTCGACACCGCTGGTCTGGGTGTTGCCGGCGCCGTTGAGCTGCACGAATGTCGTGTTGTGCGTCTCCTTCTGCGTCAGCCCGCGGCTGACCGCGCTGATCGTCGACCCCCAGGCGACGCCGATGATCATGTTCGAGTCCACGAACTGCGACAACAGCCGCCCTGCGGTCAGGGCGACGCGTTCGAGCCTCTCCATCTCGCTGACGATCTCCGGCATCGGCACGACGTGGGCGGCGACGTGATGGCGGTCGCGGATGCGCTGCTCGAGCATCCCGAGCCGTTCGAGGGGCGAGTTGATGCGGATGTCGACCAGACCGCTCTCGCGTGCATAGCTCAGCAGGCGCGAGACCGAGGATCGCGACGTGCCGAGCTCTCGTGCGATGACCTCCATGGTCTTGTCCTGCATGTAGTAGAGCTGTGCCGCGGTGAGTGCCGCGACGAGCCTGCCGTCCCGCGCGTGAGCGCTGTGTTCGGTCATGACCGCGCCTCCTCCCCAACATCCTTGCACATATGTGCAGTGGGCTTGCGCGCGCGCCTCAGGAGGTCGATGCTGGGGGCAAGCAAGGAAGAGAGTTCGGCATGATCGAATCGACACACTCATCTCCGGAGCGCGACGATGTGCGCTCCGTCCGCGAAGCCGCTCGCACCACGGTGCTGGTGATCGGCGGGGGCATCAACGGCATCTCGACGTTCCGCGACCTGGCGCTCCAGGGCGTCGACGTCGTGCTCGTCGAACGAGGCGACTTCGCCTCCGGGGCGTCGTCCGCCTCCAGCCACATGATCCACGGCGGCATCCGCTACCTCGAGAACGGCGAGTTCCGCCTGGTGCGCGAATCGGTCGAGGAGCGCAACGGCCTCCTGCGCATCGCGCCGCACTACGTCAAGCCGCTGCAGACGACGATCCCGATCTACTCCACGTTCTCGGGCATCCTGTCGGCACCGCTGCGCTTCCTCACGCACAAGAGCGGAAAGCCGAAGGAGCGCGGCGCGTTCCTCATCAAGGTCGGCCTGACGATCTACGACACGTTCTCGCGCGACGGCGGCAGCGTCCCCCGCCACCGGTTCCTGGGTCGCAAGCGCTCGCTCGCCGAACTCCCCTCGCTCGACCCCGACATCAAGTACACGGCGACCTACTACGACGCCTCGATGCACGATCCGGAGCGTCTCGCGCTCGACGTGCTGCAGGACGGACGCGCCGCGCACCCCGGCGCCCGCGCCCTCAACTACGTCGAAGCCATCGCCCGCGACGGCGAGAAGGTCGTGCTCCGCGATCGCGAGAGCGGCACCGAGTTCACCGTCACCGCCGACGTCGTCGTCAACACCTCCGGCCCCTGGACCGACCTCACCAACGCCGCGCTCGGCGAGGACACCCGCTACATGGGCGGCACCAAGGGGTCGCACATCGTCCTCGACCACCCCGAGCTGCTCGCCGCCACCCGCGGACGCGAGATCTTCTTCGAGCACTCCGACGGACGCATCGTGCTGATCTACCCGCTCAAGGGCCGCGTGCTCGTCGGGACCACCGACATCGACGCCGACCCCAGCGAGATCGCGGTGTGCACCGAGGATGAGGTCGACTACTTCTTCGACCTCATCCACCACGTCTTCCCGACGATCGACGTGGACCGCTCGCAGATCGTCTATCGCTTCTCCGGCATCCGGCCGCTCCCCCGCCACGAGGACACCGCGCCCGGGTTCGTCTCCCGCGACTACCGCATCGAGGTCGACGAGAAGGGCGCCGTGCCGCTGGTCAGCCTCGTCGGCGGCAAGTGGACCACCTTCCGTGCGCTCGGGGAGTCGCTCTCCGACGTCGTGCTCGGCCTGCTCTCGCGGACGCGCACCGTGTCGACCGCCGGTCGGGCGGTCGGCGGCGGCCGCGACTTCCCCCGCACCGAGAAGGCGAAGCGCATCTGGTTCGAGGAGAACCTCGCCGGCGCCGGCGACCGGGCGGAGCAGCTGCTCGCTCGGTACGGCACGCGTGCCGCTCAGGTCTGGGAGTACGTCTCGCAGGGAGACGACGCCCCGCTCGCCGCAGGACAGCTCTCGACCCGTGAACTGGAGTGGATGGTCCGCAACGAGCTCGTCGCGCGGCTGGAGGACGTGGTCCTCCGGCGCACGAGCATCGCCTTCACCGGCGGCGCCGACGCCGAGGTGCTCGACGAGATCGCCGACGCGCTCACGCCGATGCTGGACTGGGACGGCGATCGCCGCGATGCTGAGATCGAACAGACCCGCCTGCTGCTGAACGAGCGGCATGGCCTCGACATCCCGTCCCGCGCACGCGGCTGACGGGAGAGACCGTCGCCCTCCTTGCGACGTACCCCACATCAAGAGTCGTGGCAGAGGGGCCGTGACTCGCAAGAAAGGTCAAAGAAGACATGCCTGATGTCAATCTCGGTCTCTACTTCCTGTCGGAATTGGTCGGTACCGCGATGCTCATCCTCCTCGGTGGAGGTGTGGTCGCGAACGTCGCTCTCGCCAAGAACAAGGGATTCGGCGGCGGGTTCCTGATGGTGAACTGGGGATGGGGGCTCGCGGTCTTCGTGGGTGTCCTCGTCTCGCAGTACTCCGGTGCGATCCTGAACCCCGCCGTCGGTATCGGCCTCCTCATCCGGGGCACCATCGGTTTCCCGCAGTTCCTCGTCGCGACGGGCGCTGAGCTCCTCGGCGCGATCCTCGGTGCGATCTTCGTGTGGCTCGCCTACAAGCAGCACTTCGACGACGAGCCCGACCCGGCCAACAAGCTCGGCGTGTTCTCGACGGGCCCTGCCATCCGTTCGTACGGATGGAACCTCGTGACCGAGATCATCGGCACGTTCGTGCTGGTGTTCGCCATCTTCGCGTTCGCCGACCTGGGTGACATCGAGATCGGCGTCCCCGGCGGCCTCGGCCCGCTCACGGCCCTCCCCGTGGCACTCGTCGTGATCGCGATCGGCGCGTCGCTCGGTGGCCCCACCGGCTACGCGATCAACCCGGCCCGTGACCTCGGCCCGCGCATCGCGCACGCCATCCTCCCGATCAAGGGCAAGGGCGGCAGCGACTGGGGCTACTCGTGGGTGCCCGTCGTCGGACCGTTCATCGGTGGTGCGCTCGCGGCCCTCGCCGCGCCCGTGCTGCTCGGCCTGGGCGCCTGACGTCCGTCTCGACAGCGAACATTCGAAGGAGAATACACAATGGCTGATTACATCCTCGCCATCGATCAGGGAACCACCTCGAGCCGCGCGATCATCTTCGACAAGAAGGGGAGCATCATCGCGACGGGCCAGAAGGAGCACGAGCAGATCCTCCCCAAGGCCGGATGGGTGGAGCACGACCCCTCCGAGATCTGGCGCAACGTGCAGGAGGTCATCGGGCTCGCACTGAGCCGCGCCGACCTCACCCGTCACGACATCGCCGCGGTCGGCATCACGAACCAGCGCGAGACCGCCGTGGTGTGGGACAAGACTACGGGGAAGCCGACGTACAACGCGATCGTCTGGCAGGACACGCGCACCCAGGCCATCGTCGACCGCCTCGCGGCCGACGGTGGGGTCGAGCGCTTCAAGCCGGTCGTCGGGCTGCCGCTCGCGACCTACTTCTCGGGCACGAAGATCGCCTGGATCCTCGAGAACGTCGAGGGCGCCCGCGAGAAGGCCGAGTCCGGAGACCTGATCTTCGGCACGACCGACAGCTGGGTGCTCTGGAACCTCACGGGCGGCGTCGACGGCGGCGTGCACGTCACCGATGTGACCAACGCGTCGCGCACCATGTTCATGGACCTCGAGACGCTCGAATGGCGCGACGACATCCTCGAGGCGTTCGGCGTGCCGCGCTCGATGATGCCGGAGATCCGTTCCTCCTCCGAGGTGTATGGAGCGGCCGAGGACTCGTCGCTGCTGCGCGAGACCCCGATCGCCGGCATCCTGGGCGACCAGCAGGCGGCGACGTTCGGCCAGGCGGCGTTCCAGAAGGGCGAGAGCAAGAACACCTACGGCACCGGGTGCTTCCTGATCTTCAACACGGGCGAGGAGATCGTCCACTCGAAGAACGGCCTGCTCACCACCGTCGGTTACAAGCTCGGCGACGCACCGACCCACTACGCACTGGAGGGATCGATCGCGGTCACCGGATCGCTCATCCAGTGGCTGCGCGACCAGCTCGGCATCATCTCCTCGGCCCCCGAGGTCGAGAAGCTGGCCGAGCAGGTCGAGGACAACGGCGGGGTCTACATCGTCCCGGCGTTCTCGGGTCTGTTCGCGCCGTACTGGCGCCCGGACGCCCGCGGCGCGATCGTCGGGCTCACCCGCTACGCGAACAAGAACCACATCGCGCGGGCAGCGCTGGAGGCCGTGGCCTTCCAGACGCGCGACGTCCTCGACGCGGTCAACGCCGACGCCGGGGTCGACCTCACCGAGCTGAAGGTGGACGGCGGAATGGTCGCCAACGACGCTCTCATGCAGTTCCAGGCCGACGTGCTCGGCGTGCCGGTCGTGCGCCCGGTCGTCGCGGAGACGACCGCTCTGGGTGCGGCGTACGCCGCCGGTCTCGCGGTCGGGTTCTGGAACGGCCTCGACGACCTGTCCGCCAACTGGCAGGAGGACCGCCGCTGGGAGCCTTCGCTCGAGGGCGAGGAGCGCGACCGTCAGCTGCGCCTGTGGCGCAAGGCCGTCACGAAGTCGATGGACTGGGTCGACGAAGACGTGAAGTGACGTCCACCCGGTGAGAAGGGGGCGGGTCCGGAGTCAGCTCCGGGCCCGCCCCTTCTCCGTCCTTGAGGCCGGGGGCGTCAGCACGTCGAGGAAGGCTCGAGCGACCCGCCGCGGTGCCTGAGCCGCCCAGACGACGTGCTCCGTGCGGCTCGGACCGTCGACCAGGGGGCGCACCCTCACACGTCGCCCCGCGCGCGCCGCCGTTCCAGGGTCGAGGAGAGCGATCGCGAGGCCCTCGGCGACCAGGTCGATCATCAACGGTGCGGTCGTCGCTTCGAACGCGACGTCGCGCTGCAGGCCCGCCACCGTGAACGCCGCGTCGCTCTGGACGCGTCCGGAGGTGCCGGCGGGGAAGTCGGCGAAGGTCTCCTCGACGAGGTCACGGAGATGCAGACGTCGGTGCTGCGCGAGCGGATGGTCGGGTGCGAGGATCGCGACGTGCCGCCCGTTCCCCACCTCGCGGTGCCCGACGCCCCGGGGGACCACGCCCGTGCGCAGCCCCAGCAGGGCGACATCCAGGCTCCCTCGTCGTACGTCGGTGGCCAGATCGTCGCTGTTCCCCATCGTGAGCTCCACGCGCACTCCGGGATGCCGGGTGCGGAAGGCGGAGAGCGCGCGCGGGACATCGACCGCCGCGACCGTCGGGATCACCCCGACCCGGAGCACACCGGAGAGCCGGTCGGACGCCTCCCCCACCGCGTGACGGGCGTCCTCCGCGGCGGCGACGGCCGCGCGCGCATGAGGCAGGAACGATTCGCCCGCTTCCGTCACGCGCACCTCCCGGCTCGAACGCACGAACAGGCGTGCTCCCAGCTCGCGTTCCAGGGCCGCGATCTGATGGCTCAACGCGGACTGGGTGACGAGGCAGCGCTCGGCCGCTCGCGTGAAACTCCGCGCCGCGGCGACCTCGACGACGTATCGCAGCTGTTGGAGATCCATTCCTCCATGATGCCCGTTCATGCGTGCGATGAAAGATGCGTGTTGGACTCATGATCGACGGGCGATGAGGCTGGGAGGATGAACCGCTGGTCCGTGCTGCTCCTCACCTCTCTCGCGCCGCTCGCCTGGGGGACCACTTACCTCGTCACCACCGCGTTGCTGCCCGCAGGACATCCGCTGTTCGCGAGCCTGCTCCGCTCCCTGCCTGCCGGACTCCTCGTGATCGCGATCACGCGGCGGCTGCCGAGGGGAACCTGGTGGGGCAAGGCGTTCGTTCTCGGCGGCCTCAACATCGGCGCGTTCTTCGCACTCCTCTTCATCGCAGCCGAACGGCTTCCCGGCGGGGTGGCCGCGGCGGTGGCCGGCGCACAGCCGCTCATCGTGCTCGCCCTCGGCGCTCTCGTGCTGCGCGAGAGGATCCACCCGCTCGGAGCCGCGGCCGCTGTGGCCGGAGCATTCGGAGTGGCCCTCATCGTCCTCGGTCCGGCGGCACGGTTGGATGCGTGGGGCGTTCTCGCGGCGCTGGGCGGCGTCGCGTCGACCGGGCTGGGCATGATCCTCACGAAGCGGTGGGGACGCCCGACCGACGTCGGACCTGTCACCTACGCCGGCTGGCAGCTGAGCGCGGGCGGACTCATCCTGCTCGTTCCCGCGCTCGCGTTGGAGGGGGTCCCCGCCTCGGTCGACGCCACAGCCCTCGCGGGCTACGCGTGGCTGGCGACCGTCGGCGGGGTGGTCGCGTACACCTTGTGGTTCCGCGGAATCCAGGTGCTCCCGGTGATCGCACCGGGACTCCTGGCGCTGCTCTCGCCCGTGGTGGCCTGCATCCTCGGCGTCGCCGTGGCTCAGGAGTCCTTCACGGTGCCGCAGGCGGCGGGCATCGCGATCGTGCTGGTCTCGCTCGTCGCGGGTCAGCTCGTCGTGGGGTGGAGACCGGTCAGCTCTTGCCGAACAGCTTCTGGATCTCGGCCAGGTCGGCCTCGGTCGGCGCCTTCGCGCCGCCCAGTCCGAAGCCGGAGCCGGTCTGCTCCGCCGATGCGGTGAGCCCCGCGTTCTCGGCGGCACGCTTGGCGGGGTTGCCGGAGCGCGAGCGGGACGCGGACGACTTGCCCTTCTTCCCGCGCTTCGACGACGCTCCCGGCCGTCCCATACCGGGCACGGGGCCCATACCGGGGATGTTCGGCGTACCGCCGCGAGCGACCGTCTTCATCATCTTGGCGGCCTGCTCGAATCGGGCGACGAGCTGATTCACGTCGGTGACCGTCATCCCGGAGCCGCGCGCGATACGCAGGCGACGGGAGCCGTTGAGCACCTTCGGATTGCGGCGCTCCCCCGGCGTCATCGAACGGATGATCGCCTCGGTGCGGTCGATCTCGCGCTCATCGAAGTCTTCCAGCTGCTGCTTCATCTGGCCCATGCCGGGGAGCATCCCCAGCATCTTCTTCATCGAGCCCATCTTCTTGACCTGCTGAAGCTGCTCGAGGAAGTCTTCGAGGGTGAACTGCTCGGTCGCGAGCTTCTCGGCGACCTTAATCGCCTCTTCCTCATCGAAGGCCTGCTGAGCCTGCTCGATGAGGGTGAGGATGTCACCCAGGTCGAGGATGCGGCTCGCCATGCGATCCGGGTGGAACGGCTCGAGGTCTTCGAGGCGCTCACCGGTCGAGGCGAAGATGATCGGGCGGCCGGTGATGGAGGCCACGGACAGGGCCGCCCCACCGCGGGCGTCGCCGTCGAGCTTCGACAGCACGACACCCGTGAAGTCGACGCCCTCCTGGAAGGCCTTGGCGGTGTTCACCGCGTCCTGTCCGATCATCGCGTCGATGACGAACAGCACCTCGTCGGGGTCGACGGCCTTGCGGATGTCGGCGGCCTGCTTCATCAGCTCGGCGTCGACACCCAGTCGACCGGCGGTGTCGATGATGACCACGTCGTGCTGCTGACGACGTGCGTGCTCCACGCCGTCGCGGGAGACCTTCACCGGGTCGCCGACGCCGTTGCCGGGTTCCGGGGCGTAGACGGTCGCACCGGCCTGCTCGGCCACGACCTGGAGCTGGTTGACGGCGTTGGGACGCTGGAGATCGGCGGCGACGAGGAGGGGCGTGTGCCCTTCGCCTTCGAGCTGCTTCGCCAGCTTGCCGGCGAACGTCGTCTTTCCCGACCCCTGGAGGCCCGCGAGCATGATCACGGTCGGGGCGGTCTTCGCGAACCGCAGGCGCCGCTGCTCGCCGCCGAGGATCTGCACGAGCTCCTCGTTGACGATCTGCACCACCTGCTGCGCGGGGTTGAGCGCCTTGTTCACCTCATCGCCCAGTGCGCGCTCGCGCACCTTGGCGGTGAAGTCCTTGACGACCGTCAGCGCGACGTCGGCGTCGAGCAGCGCCCGGCGGATCTCGCGGACGGTGCCGTCGACGTCGCTCGCAGTGAGCTTTCCCTTCGTGCGCAGGTTGCGGAAGGTCTCGGTGAGCCGATCGGAGAGCGTGCCAAACGTAGCCATGGTGCTCTGATTCTACGCGAGGCGGTGGGGCTGTTCCGCCTCATCCGCGGGCAACGCGCCGGAAGGCTCCCGCCAGGGCAGATCGTGGATCAGGGCGAAGGCATCCGCCAGCACCGCACCCGGGGTCCCGCGGCCCGCACCCTGCTCGGCCCAGACCCGTAGGGCGGTGAGGACCGCCGTGGCGTGGGCGGCGCCGACGATGTCCGCTCGCACCACGTCGACCCCGGTGGCACGGGCCGCCCGGGACACCGCCGCAGACAGCCGGGCCAGACGCAGCCCGGTCTCCCGTTCCAGCTCGTCTTCCACGCCCATCGCCGCGGTGTTGCGCAGAGCGAGGGCGAGCGGATCGGGCTCGAAGCCCTCGACGATGCGCAGGAGCAGGCGGCGCACCTCGCCACCCGCCGGCGCCGCGTCGACGCGTGCGAGGCCGTCCACCGCGTCGGCGATCCGTGCGTCGAGTCCGGACCACAGGACGTCGCTCTTGGACGAGAAGTAGTTGAAGAAGCTCGATCTGCTCACGCCCGCGCGTTGCGTGATGTCCGCGACGGACGTGGCGGCGTAGCCCTGCTCGAGGAACAGTTCGCACGCCGCTTCGGCGAGCGTCTCGCGCGACGACGCGCGCGGGCGTCCTGCTCGGCCGGTCGAGGTCATCCCCTCACGCTACCGCTCGCTCGCAGTGCGGCGAAACGCACGACCAGGGCGTATTGTTGGACGCGCTCCAGAAACTCCAGGAGGATCCATGCTCGACATCATCACCGCCGGTTTGGCGCCCGCCTTCGTGCCGTACGCCGACGGGTGGGCCCTGCAGCGGCGTCTGCACACCGACGTCGTCGACGGCACACGGCCCGACACCCTCGTCCTGCTGGAGCACGAGGCCGTGTACACCGCAGGCAAGCGCACCGAGGCCCATGAGCGTCCGGTGGACGGCACCCCGGTGATCGACGTCGACCGCGGGGGCAAGATCACCTGGCACGGCCCGGGGCAGCTCGTCGGCTACCCCATCGTGCGCCTTCCCGAGCCGGTGGACGTGGTGGCGCACGTGCGGAGGCTGGAGAAGCTCCTCGTCTCCGTGCTGCACACCTTCGGCGTCGACGGTCACCTCGTCGAGGGGCGCAGCGGCGTGTGGGTGCGACGCCCCCTTTCGGAGGACAAGATCGCCGCCATCGGGGTGCGGGTGCAGCAGGGGGTCACGATGCACGGGTTCGCCCTCAACTGCGACAACTCGCTCGCCGGCTTCCGCAACATCATCCCCTGCGGCATCACAGACGCAGGGGTGACCACCCTCAGCGAGGTGGTGGGGGCCGACGTCTCCCCCGCCGACGTCGTCGCCTCCGTGATCGACGCCTTCGCGACCGAGTACTCAGGAGTCCCCGCATGACCACCGCCGTCCCCGAAGGGCGCAAGCTCCTCCGCCTCGAGGTGCGCAACGCCGCGACCCCCATCGAGCGCAAACCGGAGTGGATCCGCACCAAGGCGAAGATGGGCCCCGAGTACACGGCCCTGCAGTCCCTCGTGAAGAGCGAAGACCTGCACACGGTCTGCCAGGAGGCCGGGTGCCCCAACATCTTCGAGTGCTGGGAGGATCGCGAGGCGACGTTCCTCATCGGCGGCTCCCAGTGCACGCGTCGCTGCGACTTCTGCCAGATCGACACCGGCAAGCCCGCGGACTACGACACCGACGAACCCCGACGTGTGGCCGAGAGCGTGCAACGGATGAACCTCCGCTACGCCACGGTGACCAGCGTCGCGCGGGACGATCTTCCCGACACCGGCGCCTGGCTCAACGCGGAGACCGTCCGGAAGATCCACGAGCTCAACCCGAACACCGGTGTCGAGCTGCTCGCCAACGAGCACAACGCGGACCCGGCGCTGCTCGGTGAGATCTTCGCGGCGCGTCCCGAGGTCTTCGCGCACAACGTCGAGACGGTGCCGCGCATCTTCAAGCGCATCCGTCCGGCGTTCCGCTACGAGCGCTCCCTCGACGTGATCACCCAGGCGCGCGACGCGCAGCTCATCACCAAATCGAACCTGATCCTGGGGATGGGCGAGGAGCCGGAGGAGGTGGTGCAGGCCCTGCAGGACCTCCACGACGCGGGCTGCGACATCATCACGATCACCCAGTACCTGCGCCCGTCTCCGCGCCATCTGCCCGTCGCGCGGTGGGTGAAACCGTCCGAGTTCGTCGAGTTCAAGGACGAGGCGGAGCGTATCGGCTTCCTCGGCGTGCTGGCCGGGCCGCTCGTGCGGTCGTCGTACCGGGCGGGGCGTCTCTGGGCTCAGTCGATGGTGTCGAAGGGGCGGCCGATCCCGCCGCACCTCGCGCACATCGCCGAAAGCGCCGAGCTCGGGTTCGCCCAAGCCGTCTGATCGACGCTCGGGCGGAGAGGGCGGTCAGTCCGCGCTCATCACCGACTGCACACTGCCGTCCGAGCCCAGGTTGACGAGCAGCACGTCGTCGGTCGTACCGGCATCGAGGGCATACTCCAGCACCGCGAACGGCTCGGAACCGCCGTGCTCGTCGGCGAGGATCGTCATGCTCATCAACCGCAGAGACCGGATGATGTCGACGGCGGCGTCGCCGGAGACGTCGACGAGCACGTCGGGAAGGTCGTCGCCGTACGCCTCCTGCTGCTGCAGGATGTACTCGGTCACCTCGCTCGTGCGGTCGTCGACCTCGGCGAGCATCCCGCGACGAGCGGTGCCGTCGACGGTCTCGAGTCCGGCGATCAGCGAAGCCGCGATGTCGAGCGCCTCGGCGGACACGTCGTCCTGGTCGGGCGCGGTGAGGTCGACGGTCACGCTCTGATCGCCGAGCTCGACCGTCTCCGACCAGAAGATCGAGCCGTCCGGCCCTGAGGACAGGAGCCCGAAGTAGTCGTGTTCGATCGCCATAACGCTATGAAACCAGCCTCCTGCTTGCGACGGTAGCCCCGTCGTCACCCGACGAGCGACTGCACGAACACGTGCGGGGTGAATCCGGTGAGGTCGTCGATGCCCTCACCCTGTCCGAGCAGCTTCACCGGGATGCCCGTGCGCTCCTGAACGGCGAGCACGAAGCCCGCCTTGGCCGAGCCATCGAGCTTCGTCAGCACGAGGCCCGTCACCCCGGCGTGCTCGAGGAACGCCTCCGCCTGCATGACCCCGTTCTGCCCGGTCGTCGCGTCCAGCACGAGGAGCACCTCGCTGATCGGAGCCTGCTTTTCGACGACGCGCCGGATCTTGCCGAGCTCGTCCATCAGGCCGCCCTTGGTGTGCAGCCGGCCGGCGGTGTCGATGATCGCGATCTCGGTACCCTCGCGCTTGGCGTACTCGATCGTCTGGAACGCGACCGACGCGGGGTCCTGCCCCTCGTGCTGGGGGCGAACGATGGCCGCGCCGCCACGCTGCGCCCAGGTGGCGAGCTGGTCGACGGCCGCGGCGCGGAACGTGTCGGCCGCACCGACGACGACACTGCGCTGGAACCCGCGAAGGAACTTGGTGAACTTGCCGATCGTCGTCGTCTTGCCGACGCCGTTCACCCCCACCACGAGCACCACGGCGGGCCGCTCGGTGAGCTTGAGGGTCGTGTCGAACTTGGCGAAGTGCTCCTCGAGGGTCTCGCGGAGCATCCGCTGCAGATCCTTCGGGTCGGTGGTGCGGTAGCGCTCCACCTTGGCGCGCAGCTCATCGACGACGCGCTCGGTGATGTCCGGACCGAAGTCCGCCGTGAGGAGGGCCGTCTCCAGGTCCTCCCAGGTCGTCTCGTCGATGGTGGGCTTGACGAACATGCCGCGCAGAGCGCGACCGAGGGACCAGGACTTCTCCGCCATCCCTCCAGCCTACGGGTCGCGGCGCACCTCGTCTGCGCACGTGCCCGATCAGCGGGCCGCGGCCGCCCGATCTCCGACGCGCTGACCAACGACGGCCGACACCCCGTCCTGACGCATGGAGACGCCGTACAGGGCGTCGGCGATCTCCATCGTGCGTTTCTGGTGCGTGATGACGAGCAGCTGGGAACTCTCGCGGAGCTGCTCGAAGACCGTCAGCAGACGCCCGAGGTTGGCGTCGTCGAGCGCGGCCTCGACCTCGTCGAGGATGTAGAACGGGCTGGGGCGCGCCTTGAAGATCGCCACCAGCAGGGCGACGGCGGCCAACGATCGCTCTCCGCCCGAGAGCAGCGAGAGCCGCTCGATCTTCTTGCCGACCGGCCGCACCGACACCTCGATGCCCGTGGTGAGCATGTTCTCGGGATCGGTGAGCGAGATGCTTCCCGATCCGCCGGGGAACAGCAGGGGGAAGACCTCGCCGAAGGCCTCCTGGGTGTCCGCGAACGCGCTCGCGAAGATCGACTGCATCCGCTCGTCGAGGTCGGCGATGATCGTCATCAGGTCCTGGCGCGTCTGCGTCAGATCGGCGAGCTGCTCGGTCAGGAAGGCATGCCGCTGTTCGAGCGCGGCGAACTCCTCGAGGGCGAGGGGGTTCACGCGTCCGAGCTGGGCGAGCTTGCGCTCCGCATCGGCCAGGCGCCGCTGCTGCAGGCGACGGTCGAAGGGGATCGTCGCTTCGTCATCGGCCTCCTGTCCGGGGGCGAGGTCGGAGATGTCTCGAGGTACCGGCTGGTCGGGCCCGTATTCGGCGACGAGGATGTCTTCGTCCAGCGACAGCTCGGATGCCACGCGCTCGAGCAGCCCGGTGAGGTGGAGCTTCTTCTCGTGGATCTGCAACTCGAGGCCGTGCACGCTCTCCGTGAGGCCGGCCAGACGCTCGCGCAGTGACGCCTCCTGCCTTCGCAGAGCCGTGAGCTCCTCGTTCTGCGCCGCTCGAGCGGTCTCCGCCTCGACGAGCGCGACGCGCGCCTCGGCCACCGAGCGGTCGAGCGAGTCGAGCACCCTCGGCAGCTCGTCGGCGACGGCGGCGGCGGCTTCGCGCTGCGCGCGACGGATGACGGCCCGGCGAGCGGC
>DAMDKH010000010.1:7248-23948 GCA_032099965.1 Microbacterium sp. | reverse complement strand
TCGAGGCGGTCGACGCGGTGGACGCCGCCGGCCCCGCCGCCGGCACCCGTGTCGTGCTGCGCTACGCCCTGCCGTTGGCGCCGGGCGAAGAGGCGGCTCCCGTGGAGGTGCGCACCCGCGTGCGCGTGGCCGCGTATCCCGAGGTGGTCAACGTCGCCGAGACGACGGCGACGGAGGTGACGCCGGAGCATCCGGACCGCACCCCGGCGGACAACCGTGCCGAGGATGCCGTGACGGTGCCCGCTCTGGCGGCGCTCACCGTGACCAAGACCGCGGTCGGCACCTTCCAGGTCGGCGCGGCGGGGGAGTACCGGATCGTCGTCCGCAACGCGGGGCCGACGGCCGACCCCGGCCCGATCACCGTGACCGACGCGCTGCCCGATGGGCTGACGTTCGCGTCGTCGCCGGATGCGGGTGTGCACGTCGACGGCCGCACCGTCTCGTGGACGCTGGCGGAGGGACTCGCGGCCGAGGAGGAGGTCGAGCTGACGCTCCACGTGCGCATCGGCGACGCGGCCTACCCCTCGGTGACCAACGCCGTCACGGTCGTCTCGCCGAGCGAGCAGACCGACGACGCCCGCCTCACCGGCTCCGACACGGTCGACGTCGCCGCGGCGGATCCGCTGGCGACGACGGGCGCGGAGGGAGCGTGGGGGCTCGCGCTCCTGGCGCTGCTGCTGATGCTCTCGGGCGGGTTGTTCGTCGCGCATCGGCGTCGACGCCCTTCCGCCCCGCTCGTCCTGCCTGCAGAATGAGGTGCCCGGAACACTCCGGTGCACCGCCGACGTAAGGGGATGAGCATGGGTATCGACGACGCCGTGAACAAGGGCAGGGACTACCTCGAGCAGAACAAGGACAAGATCGCCGAGACCGTGAAGAGCGAGCAGGCGGAGGACATCAGCGACAAGGTCCTCGACGGGGTCGCCGACTTCGCCAAGAAGATCGCCCCCGGCGCCGCGGAGAAGATCGACGAGATCCGCGACGCGGCCGACAAGTCCATCGGCAACCAGTAGTCATCGCACGAGAGGGCGGCGCTTCCCGAAGGGGAGGCGCCGCCCTTCGTCGTCCGTCCCGCCGATCGCCGCGATCTCATGCGATATACCGGCTGGTGCTCGCGTCCGGGGCGGCCCCGCGCGTAGACTGATCGAGGCCGCACTGGGGATAGGGCGGCCGGGGAGCCGGAGGGGTCCGGACTCCCGACGCACGCGGTTCATCCGCGTCCAACTGGGGAATGCGATCTTGGGGATCATCTTGCGAAGCGCACGGCCACGCCGTGCTCCCGCTGCCCCGCCTGCGCGGCGGGAGTCCCGCCGCGCCCTCGATCGAGGATGCCGGCGTCCCTTCACGCTGCGCTCCTCGCGTCCGGTGCGCCCCCCTCGCGTCGGACGCCTCCCCGAACGGGGCGAGGCATGGGGATGCCTCGCCCCGTTCTCCGGTTGACGAGGGCCTCCGCGGGCGGTCGCCGACGCGCGACACGCCCGGGTTTGCGCAAGTGAAATCCCTCGTGGCAGAATAGACAGGTTCGACATTCCGGCGCGCTCAGCGTGCGACGGATCACTGCCAGGGCAGTGCATAGACGGCGTCTCCTCGTGAGATGCAGGGTTCTAGGCCGCGGGCAGGACAACACAATCCCCGACACCCCTCCAGGCGAGGGTTCCGCCGTGCGCGGCGGAGGTCGGAATCTCCCGCTCGTGAGACGGGGGAATGACAGCAGAACAGTGGTGCAGCAGATCGACTCGCGAGAGTCGTGAGCGTGCCGAGGCGCGAACAGCGCCGACGTGCGTCCAATGCCCCTGGGCCACCGGGCCCAGGTCGGTAAGACGCTTAAAGAGAGTGAGCAGACAATGGCGGGACAGAAAATCCGCATTCGCCTGAAGTCGTATGACCACGAGGTCATCGACTCGTCGGCACGCAAGATCGTCGACACCGTGACCCGTGCGGGCGCGACCGTCGTCGGCCCCGTGCCGCTTCCGACCGAGAAGAACGTCGTGTGCGTCATCCGGTCGCCCCACAAGTACAAGGACAGCCGCGAGCACTTCGAGATGCGCACCCACAAGCGTCTGATCGACATCGTCGACCCGACGCCCAAGGCCGTCGACTCGCTGATGCGTCTCGACCTCCCGGCCGACGTCAACATCGAGATCAAGCTCTGAGGTCCGACATGGTTGACATCAACGCAAAGATTTCCAAGGGCATGCTCGGCACGAAGCTCGGCATGACCCAGGTGTGGAACGAGAACGGCAAGCTCGTTCCCGTCACCGTCATCGAGCTCGCACCGAACGTGGTCACGCAGGTCCGCACCCCCGAGAAGGACGGCTACAACGCCGTGCAGATCGCGTACGGCCAGATCGACCCCCGCAAGGTGAACAAGCCCCTCTCGGCGCACTTCGAGGCAGCCGGCGTCACGCCGCGTCGCCACGTGACCGAGATCCGCACCGCTGACGCCGCTGACTACTCGCTCGGTCAGGAGCTCACGGTCGACGGCACGTTCGAAGCCGGCCAGCTCGTCGACGTCGTCGGCACGAGCAAGGGCAAGGGCTTCGCCGGTGTTATGAAGCGCCACAACTTCAAGGGCGTCTCGGCATCGCACGGTGCGCACCGCAACCACCGCAAGCCCGGCTCCATCGGCGCATCGTCGACCCCGAGCCGCGTCTTCAAGGGCATGCGCATGGCCGGCCGTATGGGTGGCGAGCGCGTGACCGTCCTCAACCTCACGGTGCACGCCATCGACATCGAGAAGGGTCTGATGCTCGTCAAGGGCGCCGTCCCCGGTGCTCGTGGCCGCATCGTCTACGTCCGCAACGCAGTGAAGGGTGCCTGATCATGGCTGACTCGACTCTCGCGCTCGACGTCCTCAAGGCCGACGGCAAGAAGGCCGGCTCCATCGAGCTGCCCGCCGCGCTCTTCGACGTCAAGACGAACATCCCGCTGATCCACCAGGTCGTCGTCGCGCAGCTCGCGGCGGCTCGCCAGGGAACCCACTCGACCAAGCGTCGCGGTGAGGTCTCGGGCGCCGGCCGCAAGCCCTTCAAGCAGAAGGGCACGGGTAACGCCCGTCAGGGCTCCATCCGCGCGCCGCACATGACCGGCGGTGGCATCGTGCACGGCCCGAAGCCGCGCGACTACTCGCAGCGCACCCCCAAGAAGATGATCGCCGCCGCCCTGCTGGGCGCGCTCAGCGACCGCTTCCGCGGTGACCGCATCCACGCCATCGAGTCCTTCGGGATCGACGGGACGCCCTCGACCAAGACCGCGGTGAACTTCCTCACCAACGTCGTCTCGTCGAAGAACGTC
The DNA here is from genome assembly GCA_032099965.1 of Microbacterium sp. Taxonomy (GTDB): domain Bacteria; phylum Actinomycetota; class Actinomycetes; order Actinomycetales; family Microbacteriaceae; genus Microbacterium. Next base: position 20,654 of record DAMDKH010000010.1, on the reverse strand, counting down.
CTCGTCGTGATCGAGCGGGGCGACGACGTGACGCTGAAGAGCATCCGCAACCTGTCGAACCTGCACGTGCTGTCGTTCGACCAGCTCAACGCCTACGACGTGCTCGTCTCCGACGACATCGTCTTCACCCAGGCCGCTCTCGAGGCCTTCATCGCCTCGAAGTCCGGCGCCAACCAGGAGGTCTCCGCATGAGCGAGCAGGCATCTGTTCTCCAGACGGCCCTGAACAAGGACCCGCGCGACGTCATCCTGAAGCCGGTCGTGTCCGAGAAGAGCTACGGGCTCATCGACGAGGGCAAGTACACCTTCCTCGTCGACCCCCGCGCTTCGAAGACCGAGATCAAGCTCGCCATCGAGAAGATCTTCGGCGTCAAGGTCGCGTCGGTCAACACGCTCAACCGCGTCGGCAAGGCCCGCCGCACCCGCTTCGGCACCGGCAAGCGCAAGGACACCAAGCGCGCCATCGTGACCCTGAAGTCGGGCACCATCGACATCTTCACGGCAATCGGCTGATCCGGGGGATAAAGGACAATCATGGCAATTCGCAAGTACAAGCCCACGACCCCGGGCCGTCGCGGCTCGTCGGTGGCTGACTTCGCCGAGATCACCCGATCGACGCCCGAGAAGTCGCTGCTGCGCCCGCTGTCGAAGACCGGTGGTCGGAACAACCAGGGCCGCATCACGACCCGTCACATCGGTGGTGGCCACAAGCGCCAGTACCGCGTCATCGACTTCCGTCGCAATGACAAGGACGGCGTGAACGCCAAGGTCGCTCACATCGAGTACGACCCCAACCGCACCGCGCGCATCGCGCTGCTGCACTACTTCGACGGCGAGAAGCGCTACATCCTCGCGCCGGCGAAGCTGAAGCAGGGCGACGTCGTCGAGTCCGGTCCCGCGGCCGACATCAAGCCGGGCAACAACCTCCCGCTGAAGAACATCCCGACGGGTACCGTCATCCACGCGATCGAGCTCCGCCCCGGCGGCGGCGCGAAGATGGCGCGTTCGGCCGGAGCCTCCGTCCGTCTCGTCGCCAAGGACGGCCCCTACGCCCAGCTGCGTCTGCCCTCGGGCGAGATCCGCAACGTCGATGCGCGCTGCCGCGCGACCATCGGCGAGGTGGGCAACGCCGAGCAGTCGAACATCAACTGGGGCAAGGCCGGCCGTATGCGCTGGAAGGGCGTCCGCCCGACCGTCCGCGGTGTCGCGATGAACCCGGTCGACCACCCGCACGGTGGTGGTGAGGGCAAGACGTCCGGTGGACGTCACCCCGTCTCCCCGTGGGGTCAGGCTGAGGGTCGCACCCGTCACGCCAACAAGGAAAGCGACAAGTACATCGTGCGTCGTCGTAACGCCGGCAAGAAGCGCAAGTAGGAGTAAGAGAAGATGCCTCGCAGTCTTAAGAAGGGCCCCTTCGTCGACGAGCACCTGCTTCGCAAGGTGGTCGTGCAGAACGAAGCCGGCACCAAGAACGTCATCAAGACCTGGTCCCGTCGGTCCATGATCATCCCGGCCATGCTGGGTCACACGATCGCGGTCCACGACGGTCGCAAGCACATCCCTGTGTTCGTGTCCGAGACCATGGTCGGTCACAAGCTGGGCGAGTTCGCGCCCACCCGCACCTTCCGCGGCCACGAGAAGGACGACAAGAAGGGGCGGCGCCGCTAATGGTCGAATCGATCGCACGCGTGAAGCACATCCGCGTGACCCCGCAGAAGGCTCGTCGTGTCGTCGCGCTCATCAAGGGCAAGCAGGCTCAGGAGGCTCTCGCCATCCTGAAGTTCGCGCAGCAGAGCGCCAGTGAGCCGATCTACAAGCTTGTCGCGTCGGCCATGGCCAACGCGCAGGTCAAGGCGGATCGTGACGGCGAGTTCCTCGACGAGCAGGACCTGTACGTGAAGAACGCGTACGTTGACGAGGGCACGACGCTCAAGCGCTTCCAGCCCCGTGCACAGGGTCGCGCTTTCCAGATCAAGAAGCGCACGAGCCACATCACGGTCGTGCTCTCCACGCCGGAGGCGGCTCCCGCCGCGGCCGGCGACAGCAACAAGAAGGCGAGCAAGTAATGGGACAGAAGGTAAACCCCTACGGCTTCCGCCTCGGCATCACCACGGACCACGTGTCGCGCTGGTTCTCGGACTCCACCAAGCCGGGTCAGCGTTACGCCGACTACGTGGCCGAGGACATCAAGATCCGTCGTCTGCTGCAGACGCAGCTCGACCGCGCCGGTGTCTCGAACATCGAGATCGAGCGCACCCGTGACCGCGTCCGCGTCGACATCCACACCGCCCGTCCGGGCATCGTGATCGGTCGTCGCGGCGCCGAGGCCGAGCGCATCCGCGGCGACCTCGAGAAGCTCACCGGCAAGCAGATCCAGCTGAACATCCTCGAGGTGAAGAACCCCGAGGCCGACGCTCAGCTGGTCGCACAGGGCATCGCCGAGCAGCTCTCTGCTCGTGTGGCGTTCCGTCGTGCGATGCGCAAGGGTCTGCAGGGCGCTCAGCGCGCCGGCGCCAAGGGCATCCGCATCCAGGTCTCGGGCCGTCTCGGCGGCGCCGAGATGAGCCGGTCGGAGTTCTACCGCGAGGGTCGTGTGCCGCTGCACACGCTGCGCGCGAACATCGACTACGGCTTCTACGAGGCCAAGACGACCTTCGGCCGCATCGGCGTGAAGGTCTGGATCTACAAGGGCGACCTCACCAACAAGGAACTCGCACGCGAGCAGGCCAACGCGCCGAAGTCGCGTCGTGACGACCGCGGTGGCGACCGCCGCCGGGCCCCCCGCAACGAGGCCCCCGTCGCAGAAGGAGCGTCTGCCTGATGCTTATTCCCCGCAAGGTCAAGTACCGCAAGCAGCACCACCCCAAGCGTGATGGCCAGGCCACCGGCGGCACGAAGGTCTCCTTCGGCGAGTACGGCATCCAGGCGCTCACGCCGGCATACGTGACGAACCGTCAGATCGAGTCCGCTCGTATCGCGATGACCCGTCACATCAAGCGTGGCGGCAAGGTGTGGATCAACATCTACCCGGACCGTCCCCTCACCAAGAAGCCTGCCGAGACCCGCATGGGTTCCGGTAAGGGTTCCCCCGAGTGGTGGGTCGCCAACGTCAAGCCGGGCCGCGTCCTCTTCGAGGTCGCCGGTGTCAACGAGGAACTCGCTCGTGAAGCACTGACCCGAGCAATTCACAAGCTGCCGCTGAAGGCACGCATCATCAAGCGCGAGGAGGGCGACGCGTAATGGCGATCGGCACCAAGGAGCTCGCTCCGGCAGAGCTCGACACGTTCGAAGACCAGCGCCTCGTTGAGGAGCTGCGCAAGGCCAAGGAGGAGCTGTTCAACCTCCGTTTCCAGTCGGCCACCGGCCAGCTGGAGAGCCACGGCCGCATCCGCGCCGTCAAGCGCGACATCGCGCGTCTCTACACCGTGATCCGCGAGCGCGAGCTGGGCATCCGTGCGACGCCCGCTCCGGTCGAGGCTCCGGCCAAGAAGGCGACCAAGTCGAAGGCGAAGAAGACCGAGGACACCTCGGCCGACGCCGAAGGGAAGGCTGAGTGATGGCCACCAAGAAGGAAGCCGCTGTCGAGGCTGAGCACGCCGCTCACGACGTCCGCGATGCGGATGCCCGTGGCTACCGCAAGTCGCGTCGTGGCTACGTCGTCAGCGACAAGATGGACAAGACCATCGTGGTCGAGGTCGAGGACCGCGTGAAGCACCCGCTTTACGGCAAGGTCATCCGCCGCACCTCGAAGGTCAAGGCGCACGATGAGACGAACTCCGCCGGCATCGGCGACCTCGTCCTCATCAACGAGACCCGTCCGCTGAGCGCCACGAAGCGCTGGCGTCTGGTGGAGATTCTGGAGAAGGCCAAGTGATTCAGCAGGAGTCCCGCCTCAAGGTCGCCGACAACACCGGTGCCAAGGAGCTGCTCACCATCCGCGTTCTCGGTGGCTCGCGCCGCCGGTACGCCGGTGTGGGCGACACCATCGTGGCCACGGTCAAGGATGCGATCCCGGGCGGCAACGTCAAGAAGGGCGATGTGGTCAAGGCCGTCATCGTCCGCACCGTCAAGTCCACGCGCCGTCCCGACGGCTCGTACATCAAGTTCGACGAGAACGCCGCCGTGATCCTGAAGAACGACGGGGAGCCCCGCGGCACCCGTATCTTCGGACCGGTCGGCCGTGAGCTTCGCGACAAGAAGTTCATGAAGATCGTCTCGCTGGCGCCGGAGGTTATCTAAGTCATGGCGAAGATCAAGAAGGGTGACCTGGTTCAGGTCATCACGGGCGCCAAGCCCGAGCGCGGCGGAGACCGCGGCAAGCAGGGCAAGGTCCTCGAGATCCTTGCCGAGCGCAACCGCATCATCGTCGAGGGCGTGAACTACGTCACGAAGCACACGCGCGTCGGCCAGACGCAGCGTGGCACCAAGACCGGAGGGCTCGAGACCGTCGAGGCCCCCATCCACATCTCGAACGTCGCACTCGTCGACCCCTCGACCAAGAAGCCGACCAAGGTCGGCCACCGGGTCGAGGAGCAGACCAAGGACGGCGTCAAGCGCACCGTCCGTGTGCGGTTCGCGAAGAAGTCAGGTAAGGACCTCTGATGGCAAGCACCGACGCCGCGGTGGCTGGCAAGATCCAGCCCCGCCTGAAGGCGAAGTACAACGCCGAGATCAAGAAGGCGATGCAGGAAGAGTTCGGTTACGCGAACGTCATGCAGATCCCCGGACTGGTCAAGGTCGTCGTCAACACGGGTGTCGGCGAGGCGGCTCGCGACAGCAAGGTGATCGAGGGTGCGGTCGACGACCTCACCAAGATCACCGGTCAGAAGCCGATCGTCACCAAGGCTCGCAAGTCGATCGCGCAGTTCAAGCTGCGTGAGGGTCAGGCCATCGGCGCGCACGTCACCCTCCGTGGTGACCGCGCGTGGGAGTTCCTGGACCGCCTGGTCTCGCTCGCCCTGCCCCGTATCCGCGACTTCCGCGGCCTCTCGGCCAAGCAGTTCGACGGCAACGGCAACTACACCTTCGGTCTCCAGGAGCAGAGCGTGTTCCACGAGATCGACCAGGACCGCATCGACCGGGTCCGTGGTTTCGACATCACCGTCGTCACCACGGCGAAGACGGACGACGAGGGCCGGGCTCTGCTCCGCCACCTCGGCTTCCCCTTCCGCACGGAAGACGCACAGGCGTAACACTTCTCGACGGGCTCAGTGGTCTCGTGTCACTGAGCCCGTCGATGTGTGCGTACAATTGAAGATTGCGTGCTCATCGCAGGCCGTCTGTCGTGTAACGGCAGCCGGAACCTCATGAACGAAAGAAGACAACAATGACAATGACAGACCCGGTCGCAGACATGCTGACCCGTCTGCGCAACGCGAACTCGGCTCACCACGACAGTGTGACGCTCCCCTCGAGCAAGCTGAAGACGCACATCGCCGAGATCCTCCAGCAGGAGGGCTACATCGCCGGCTGGGAGACCTCTGACGCCCGCGTCGGAACGAACCTGACGCTGACGCTGAAGTACGGCCCGAACCGCGAGCGGTCGATCGCCGGCATCAAGCGCGTCTCGAAGCCCGGCCTCCGCGTGTACGCGAAGTCCACGGAGCTCCCGCGCGTGCTCGGCGGCCTCGGCGTCGCCATCCTGTCCACCTCCTCCGGTCTCCTCACCGACCGTCAGGCCGAGCAGAAGGGCGTGGGCGGAGAAGTTCTCGCCTACGTGTGGTGATCCAACATGTCGCGTATCGGACGACTTCCCATCGACGTTCCCGCGGACGTGACCGTTTCGGTCGACGGCCGTGAGGTCGCGGTGAAGGGCCCCAAGGGTGAACTCACCCTCACGGTGGCCAGCCCCATCGAGGTCGCGGTCGAGGAGAACCAGGTTCTCGTCACTCGTCCCGACGACGAGCGCGAGTCTCGGTCGCTCCACGGCCTGACCCGTACTCTCATCAACAACAACATCATCGGCGTGACCCAGGGCTACTCCAAGGGTCTCGAGGTCGTCGGAACCGGTTACCGCGTGGCTCAGAAGGGCAGCTCGGTCGAGTTCGCCCTCGGCTTCTCGCACCCGGTCCTGATCGACCCGCCCGCCGGGATCACGCTCACGGTCGAGGGCACCAACAAGCTCACCGTCAGCGGTATCGACAAGCAGGCTGTCGGCGAGGCAGCCGCGAACATCCGCAAGATCCGCAAGCCCGAGCCGTACAAGGGCAAGGGTGTGCGTTACGCCGGCGAGGTCGTGCGTCGCAAGGCCGGAAAGAGTGGTAAGTAACCATGGCTCTCAAGTCAAAGTCTGACGCCCGCGCGCGTCGTCACGCCCGCCTTCGCAAGAAGGTCGTCGGCACCGAGGTGCGTCCGCGCCTCGTCGTCAACCGCTCGGCGCGCCACGTCTTCGTGCAGCTCGTCGACGACAGCAAGGGTCACACCGTGGCCTCCGCATCCACGCTCGAGACCGACCTGCGTTCGTTCGAGGGTGACAAGACCGCCAAGGCCCGCAAGGTCGGCGAGCTCGTCGCCGAGCGTGCGAAGGCCGCCGGCGTTTCCGAGGCTGTGTTCGACCGTGGCGGCAACCGCTACGCCGGTCGTGTCGCCGCCATCGCCGAAGGCGCCCGTGAAGGGGGGCTGGCACTGTGAGTGACAACAAGGAGAACGAAGTGACCGAAGCGGCTGCTGCCACTTCCGAGACGGCCGCCGGCACGACGCAGGGCGACTCGACTCGTGACCAGCGCGACGGTCGCCGTGGCGGCCGTGGTGACCGCAACCAGGGTGGCCGCGACCGCAACTCGCGCGACCGTGGTGACAACCAGTTCCTGGAGCGCGTCGTCACCATCAACCGCGTCTCGAAGGTCGTGAAGGGTGGTCGTCGCTTCAGCTTCACCGCTCTCGTGGTCGTCGGTGACGGCAACGGTCTGGTCGGCGTCGGTTACGGCAAGGCCCGCGAGGTCCCCCTGGCGATCTCGAAGGGTGTCGAAGAGGCCAAGCGCAACTTCTTCCGCGTGCCGCGCGTCGGCAGCACCCTCCCGCACCCCGTGCAGGGCGAGGCCGCTGCCGGTGTCGTGCTGCTGCGTCCGGCTGCCGCCGGTACCGGTGTCATCGCCGGTGGTCCCGTCCGTGCCGTGCTCGAGTGCGCCGGCGTCCACGACGTCCTGTCGAAGTCGCTCGGCTCGTCGAACACGATCAACATCGTGCACGCGACCGTCGCCGCCCTGAAGCAGCTCGAGGAGCCGCGTGCGGTCGCCGCACGTCGTGGCCTCGAGTTCGACCAGGTCGCGCCGGCGCGTCTTGTCCGCGCGGAGGCCGAGGCCATCGCCGCACAGAAGGTAGGTGCCTGATGGCCGCGCGCCTCAAGGTCACGCAGATCAAGTCCAAGGTGAGCGAGAAGCAGAACCAGCGCGACACGCTGCGCAGCCTCGGTCTCAAGCGGATCGGTGACAGCACCGTCCGTCCCGACGACGCGCAGACGCGCGGTTACGTCAAGACCGTCGCCCACCTCGTCAAGGTTGAGGAGATCGACTAATGGCTGAGAAGAACGAGGCCGTCGAGGCCGAGAAGGCCCCGAAGAAGGCAGCTGCCCCCAAGGCCGCCGCCAAGAAGCCCGCCGCGAAGAAGGCGGATGCTCCGGCATCCCGCCCCGGCGTGCTCAAGGTTCACCACCTGCGTCCGGTCCCCGGCGCCAACACCGCGAAGACCCGTGTCGGTCGCGGTGAGGGCTCCAAGGGTAAGACCGCGGGCCGGGGTACCAAGGGCACCAAGGCGCGCAACACCGTTCGCGTCGGCTTCGAGGGTGGGCAGATGCCGCTGCACATGCGCACCCCGAAGCTGCGCGGGTTCAAGAACCCGTTCCGCGTGGAGTACCAGGTCGTGAACCTGGAGAAGCTCGCGGAGCTCTACCCCCAGGGTGGCGACGTCACCATCGGCGACCTGGTCGCCAAGGGTGCGGTTCGCAAGAACGAGAAGGTCAAGGTTCTCGGAAACGGCGACATCGCCGTGAAGCTCACCGTCACGGTCGACAAGGTCTCGGCTTCCGCCGAGCAGAAGATCGTGGCTGCGGGCGGTTCCGTCAAGTAACCACCTGACAGAAGGGGTCGGACTTCGTCCGGCCCCTTCTGTGCTTGCGGATGCCGGTGACCGCGGTTAGGTTACTCTGGTCTTTCAGCCGTGCTTCAGACGCGGCAACCCTTTTCAGGAGGAACGTTCTTGTTTAGCGCCATCGCGCGGATCTTCCGCACGCCCGACCTTCGTCGCAAGATCGGTTTCACTCTGGCCATCATCGCGATCTACCGGCTGGGTTCGAACGTTCCCGCTCCGTTCGTGAACTTCCCGAACGTCGAGGAGTGCCTCGCGGTCAGCTCGAGCACCGACGGACTGCTGGGGCTGGTGAACCTGTTCTCCGGTGGCGCCCTCCTCCAACTCTCGATCTTCGCCCTCGGCGTGATGCCGTACATCACGGCGACCATCATCACGCAGCTGCTGCGCGTGGTGATCCCGCACTTCGAGGCGCTCCACAAGGAGGGCCAGGCAGGGCAGGCCCGGCTGACGCAGTACACGCGCTACCTCACGATCGCGCTGGCGCTCCTGCAGTCGACGACGCTGATCACGGTGGCCCGCAGCGGCCAGCTGTTCGGCACCACCGACCTCGCGGCCTGCCAGAACCTCCTCACCAACGACGTGTGGTGGGCTCAGCTGCTCATCATCATGGCGATGACCGCCGGCACCGGCCTCATCATGTGGTTCGCCGAGCTCGTCACCGAGCGCGGCATCGGCAACGGCATGTCGCTGCTGATCTTCACCTCCATCGCCGCGACGTTCCCCGGCGCCATGGGCCTGATCTGGCAGACCAAGGGCTTCGAGATCTTCCTGCTGGTGCTGCTCGTCGGCATCCTCGTGATGGGTCTCGTCGTCTTCGTCGAGCAGTCGCAGCGCCGCATCCCCGTGCAGTACGCGAAGCGCATGGTGGGGCGCCGCACGTACGGCGGCACCAACACGTACATCCCGATCAAGGTCAACATGGCCGGTGTGATCCCGGTGATCTTCGCGTCGTCGCTGCTGTACATCCCGGCGCTGATCGCCCAGTTCAACACCCCGCAGGACGGCTCGACGCCGGCTCCCTGGGTCACCTGGATCACGACGTACTTCACCACGGGCAACCACCCGATCTACATGGCGGCGTACTTCCTGCTGATCATCGGCTTCACCTACTTCTACGTCGCGATCACGTTCAACCCCGTCGAGGTCGCCGACAACATGAAGAAGTACGGCGGGTTCATCCCGGGCATCCGCGCCGGTCGTCCGACCGCCGAGTACCTCGACTACGTGCTGACGCGCATCACGCTGCCCGGCTCGATCTACCTCGGTCTGATCGCGCTCATCCCGCTCATCGCCCTGGCCACGGTCGGTGCGAACCAGAACTTCCCGTTCGGCGGCGCTTCGATCCTCATCATCGTCGGCGTCGGCCTCGAGACGGTCAAGCAGATCGACGCGCAGCTGCAGCAGCGCCACTACGAAGGGCTCCTCCGATGACGGCATCCGCCAGGCTTCTGATCGTCGGCCCGCAGGGCTCCGGCAAGGGCACGCAGGGCGTCCGCATCGCGGAGACCTTCGGCATCCCGGTGGTCTCGACGGGCGACATCTTCCGCGCGAACATCACGGGCGGCACCGACCTCGGCAAGCAGGTCACCGAGATCCTCGACCGCGGCGACCTCGTCCCGGACGAGCTGACCGGCGAGATCGTGCGCGACCGCCTCTCGCAGGACGATGCGGCGAACGGCTTCCTCCTCGACGGATACCCCCGCAACACCGCGCAGGTCGGTCACCTCGACGAGTTCCTGAGCGGCCGGGGCGAGTCGCTCGACGCCGTGCTGCTCCTCGACGTGCCGCGCGACGAAAGCATCTCGCGGCTCAGCCTGCGGGCGATCGAGCAGGGTCGATCGGATGACACCGAGGAGGCGATCGCGCACCGCCTCGACATCTACGAGCGGGAGACCGCCCCGATCATCGACCTGTACGAGGCGAAGGGCATCGTCGACCGCATCGACGGCGTCGGCTCCCTCGACGAGATCACCGAGCGCATCGTCGCGGCGCTCGACGCACGCGGCCTCCGCGTCGCCGTCTGAGCGGGGCGTCGATGTTCCGCCGGTCGATCTACAAGACCCCGGCCCAGCTCCGATCCATGATCGAGCCGGGACTCATCACGGCCGCGGCGCTCGATGCCGTGCGGCCGCTGATCCGCGCCGGGGTCTCCACCCTGCAGCTCGACACCGAGGCGAACCGGGTCATCGTGGGTCGTGGTGCCGAGTCGAACTTCCAGCTGGTGCGGGGCTACCACCACACCATCTGCGTCTCCGTGAACGAGCAGGTCGTGCACGGCATCCCGGGTGAACGTCTGCTGCAGGCCGGCGACATCGTCTCGGTCGACTGCGGCGCGCAGTTCCAGGGCTGGAACGGTGACAGCGCCATCACGGTCGTCGTGCCGGACGACACCCGCCCCGACGTGGTCGCGAACCGCCAGGAGCTGTCGCGCGTCACCGAAGGGTCGATGTGGGCGGGTATCGCCGCCATGGCCACCGCCGCCCATCTCGGCGACGTCGGTGCGGCGATCCAGGAGTACATCGAGGCGCAGGGTCCCTCCGCGCTGTCGGGGGAGACCTACGGCATCCTGCGCGAGTACGTCGGACACGGCATCGGACGCAAGATGCACGAAGCTCCCAGCGTCTTCAACTACCGCACGCCCGACCCGGGCGCCGAGGTCAAGCCGGGGCTGGTCGTCGCGATCGAACCCATGGTCACCGCCGGTGGCGAGGCGACGTTCGTCGAGGACGACGACTGGACGGTCTCGACGGTCGACGGCTCGGACGGATCCCATTGGGAGCACAGCGTCGCCCGACACGACGGCGGCATCTGGGTGCTCACCGCGCCCGACGGCGGCGCCGCGGGACTCGCGCCCTTCGGCGTGAGCCCCGTCCCCTTCGTCTGACGCGCCGCGGCTCTCGCGGTGAGACACCACTTCGACGGTGACACGCCCCCACAGGCGTGTCGTCTCGTGGCCGGAGGGGTGTGTCACGGCGGGCGCACTCGTGAGCAGCCGCGGAGGGTCAGGAGCATGGCGCTCTGAGGACTGCGGACGGCGGGGACTCCGGCTGCGGACAGCATTCGGAGACGTTATGGAAGCGTGAGCGGGTGAGGGAGGGGGCCTCACACGAACACCATAGGCTGATGCAGGAAGATCACGGGGTACCTGCGCCCGCACCGGCGTGCGGCGAGAACGAGAGAAACGGAAGACAATGGCAGCGGCGAAGAGCAACACCAACTGGTTCGTGATCGGGGTGTCTGCAGCCGTCGTCGTCGTGCTGATCGCCCTCGGTGCGCTGGTGGTGTTCTTGAACAACCAGGCCACCGCTCCCGGCGTCGCTCCCGAGGGCGGCAACGTGAACGAGAAGACCGGCGCGATCAGCTTCGGCTCCGGCGAGGACGAGGTCGACGTGTTCGTCGACTTCATGTGTCCGATCTGCGGCGACTTCGAGAACGTGTACGGCGAGCAGCTGCAGGCCGCGGCCGCGGACGACAAGATCACGCTGAACATCCACCCGGTCTCGATCCTCGACCGTTACTCGCAGAACACGAAGTACTCGTCGCGGTCCGCCAGCGCCGCGTACTGCGTCGCCGAGAAGGCCCCGGACTCCTTCCTCGAGTTCTTCAACTACATGTTCGCCAACCAGCCGACGGAGAACACGCCCGGCTACACCGACGAGGAGCTCGCCGGCTTCGCCGAGCAGGCCGGCGCCGGCGCTGCGGCGGACTGCATCGCCGACGGCACCTACATGGACTTCGTCCGTGACCAGACCACCGCCCAGGAGATCCAGGGCACCCCGACCGTCGAGGTCAACGGCGAGCGGATCGAGAACAGCGAGATCCAGACGCGCTTCGCCGACATCCTCGGATGACCGGCGACGACAGATGAGAGGGCGGCTCCGCGAGGAGCCGCCCTCTCCCGTTCGGGGGGGACGCGCGGGCGGTCGCCCCGAGTTGCCGGATGCGTCGGGGTCGTCTAACATGGATCTTTGGTGCCTTGTGCACTGATTCGGCGTGTCCGTCGGCACAGCACCACAAACCATCCATCCACCGCAGATCGACCGGTCTGCAGAAGCGTCAGCGAGGCTATGGCTAAGAAAGACGGTGTCATCGAGATCGAGGGCGTGATCTCCGAGGCTCTTCCCAACGCGATGTTCCGCGTTGAGCTCAGCAACGGACACAAGGTCCTGGCAACGATCTCCGGAAAGATGCGGCAGAACTACATCCGCATCATCCCCGAGGACCGCGTGGTCGTGGAGCTCAGCCCCTACGACCTCACCCGCGGCCGTATCGTCTACCGCTACCGCTGATCGGTCGAGAAGTAACGGCCTGCCCCGGAGCGGGGCGGTACGAAGACAGCGAACAGGAAACATCATGAAGGTCAACCCCAGCGTCAAGCCCATCTGCGATCACTGCAAGGTGATCCGCCGTCACGGCCGCGTCATGGTGATCTGCAAGAGCAACCCGCGTCACAAGCAGCGCCAGGGCTGACCAGCCCCGCTGCGTGAGCCGCGCTCTCGCACATCCACAACTCCACACACAACGGCAGGATCAGATCCCCCGGCGGGCGACCGGCGGGGAGGACACCTCGGGGCGGAGGCCCGAGCACCGATCCTGCTCCACACCTCCACAACACTCAGGAGAACCGCATGGCACGTCTTGCCGGCGTTGACATCCCGCGCGACAAGCGCGTGGTGATCGCCCTTACCTACATCTACGGCGTCGGCCGTACCCGCTCGGTCGAGATCCTCAAGGCAACCGAGATCGACGAGAGCATCCGCGTGAAGGACCTCAGCGACGAGCAGCTCGTCGCCCTCCGCGACTACATCGAAGGCAACTACAAGGTGGAGGGTGACCTGCGCCGCGAGGTCGCCGCAGACATCCGCCGCAAGGTCGAGATCGGCTCCTACGAGGGCATCCGCCACCGTCGTGGCCTCCCGGTCCGTGGTCAGCGCACCAAGACCAACGCCCGCACCCGCAAGGGCCCGAAGCGCACCGTCGCCGGCAAGAAGAAGGCCCGCTAAGCGCGGCCCCAGGGACTAGGAGAACACTTTCATGGCTGCACCCAAGGCCGCCGCGCGCAAGCCGCGCCGCAAGGAAAAGAAGAACATCGCGCTGGGCCAGGCCCACATCAAGTCGACGTTCAACAACACGATCGTCTCGATCACCGACCCGTCCGGCGCGGTCATCGCCTGGGCATCGTCGGGTGGCGTGGGCTTCAAGGGCTCGCGCAAGTCGACCCCGTACGCCGCCGGTATGGCTGCCGAGTCCGCCGCCCGTCAGGCCGCGGAGCACGGCGTCAAGAAGGTCGACGTCCTCGTGAAGGGTCCGGGCTCGGGCCGC
>DAMDKH010000010.1:0-7238 GCA_032099965.1 Microbacterium sp. | reverse complement strand
GATCCGTTCGCTCCAGGCCGCCGGCCTCGAGGTGGGCTCGATCCAGGACGTCACCCCGCAGGCGCACAACGGATGCCGCCCGCCGAAGCGCCGCCGCGTCTGAGCCGGCTCGCGGGCATCGACTTCCCCAAGTCACGACCTCACCCACCACATGTCATATAGCGGGCATGTGATCGAAAGGAACACAGAGTGCTGATTGCACAGCGTCCCACACTCACCGAGGAAAAGATCGTCGAGAACCGGAGCCGGTTCATCATCGAGCCTCTGGAGCCCGGCTTCGGATACACGATCGGCAACGCGCTGCGCCGCAGCCTGCTCTCGTCGATCCCCGGAGCGGCTGTCACGAGCGTCCGCATCGACGGCGTGCTGCACGAGTTCAGCACCATCCCCGGCGTGAAGGAGGATGTCACCGAGATCATCCTCAACATCAAGCAGCTGGTCGTCTCGTCCGAGCGCGACGAGCCCATCACCGCCTACCTGCGCAAGACCGGTGCCGGTGAAGTGACCGCCGCCGACATCTCCGCGCCGGCCGGTGTCGAGGTGCACAACCCGGAGCTGGTCATCGCCACGCTCAACGACACCGCCAAGTTCGAGCTCGAGCTGACGATCGAGCGTGGCCGCGGCTACGTCTCGGCCACGCAGAACCGCAACGAGTACGCCGAGGCCGGTCAGATCCCGATCGACTCGATCTACTCGCCGGTGCTCAAGGTCAGCTACCGCGTGGAGGCGACCCGTGCCGGGGAGCGCACCGACTTCGACAAGCTCGTCCTCGACGTCGAGACCAAGTCGGCGATCAGCCCCCGCGACGCCGTGGCCTCCGCCGCGAAGACGCTCACCGAGCTGTTCGGACTCGCCCGCGAGCTGAACGTCGAGGCCGAGGGCATCGAGATCGGCCCCGCGCCGGTCGAGGCCGTCAACTCGAGCGAGCTGTCGATGCCGATCGAGGACCTCGACCTGTCGGTCCGGTCGTACAACTGCCTCAAGCGCGAGGGCATCAACACCGTGTCCGAGCTCGTCGCCCTCTCGGAGACGCAGCTCATGAACATCCGCAATTTCGGCCAGAAGTCGGTCGACGAGGTGCGCGACAAGCTCATCTCGCTCGGTCTGTCGCTCAAGGATTCGGTGCCCGGTTTCGACGGCGCCCACTTCTACGGCGGCAGCGAAGACGAGTCCTTCTGATACCCGACCCTTTCTGACCAGGAGTTAGACGATTATGCCCAAGCCCACCAAGGGTCCCCGCCTCGGAGGCGGCCCCGCCCACGAGCGCCTGCTGCTTGCCAACCTCGCCGCTGCGCTGTTCACCCACAAGTCGATCAAGACGACCGAGACGAAGGCCAAGCGCCTCCGTCCGCTCGCCGAGCGACTGATCACCTTCGCCAAGCGCGGCGACCTGCACGCGCGTCGTCGCGTGCTCTCGGTCATCGGTGACAAGGACGTCGTCCACACGCTGTTCGCCGAGATCGCGCCGCTCGTCGCGGAGCGCCAGGGTGGCTACACCCGTATCACCAAGGTCGGCAACCGCAAGGGCGACAATGCTCCCATGGCCGTGATCGAGCTCGTTCTCGAGCCCGTCACCCCCAAGGCGAAGTCGACCAAGAAGGCCGCTGCCGCGCCGAAGGCCGAGAAGCCGGTCGAGGATGCTCCCGCCGAGGAGACCCCGGTCGAGGAGGCTCCGGCCGCCGAGGAGACCACCGAGGCTCCGGCCGAGGAGGCGCCCGCCGCCGAGGAGAAGTCCGAGTAAGCACTCGCACCTCGAGAAGAAAGCCCGTCACCCTGCGGTGGCGGGCTTTCTCCGTCTGCGGCGTCGGTCGCCCTCGACCTCGGCCCCGCAGATGTGGATGGTGCGGAACCTCCTGCGGAGCATCCCCGGAGTAGGCTCGGACGGTGCATCCGCCGCCCGGACGCACGGAAGGGATGCACGTGGACGACGCGGCGACCAGACCCCACCGCGGACCGCGCGCGTACACCTCGTTCGTCGCGATCGGGCTGCTGGCAGGGCTCCTGTCCGGCCTGTTCGGCGTCGGTGGGGGGACCGTCATCGTGCCGCTGCTGGTGCTCCTGCTGCACTTCGATCAGCGCCTCGCCGCCGGCACCTCCCTCGCCGCGATCGTGCCGACCGCCACCGTCGGCGTGGTCTCGTACGCCGTGAGCGGCTCGGTGGCCTGGCTCCCGGCGATCGTGCTCGCCGTCGGCGCCGTGGTGGGGGCGCAGATCGGCACCCGGCTGCTGCCGCGCATCTCCCAGACCGCCCTGCGCTGGGGGTTCGTCGGGTTCCTCGTCGTGGTGATCGTGAGCCTGTTCCTCGTGGTCCCGTCCCGGGACGCCGTGTTCGAACTGACCTGGGCCAGCGGGGCCGCGCTCATCGCCGTCGGTGTGGGTACCGGCATCCTCGCCGGTCTCATCGGCGTCGGGGGAGGGGTGATCGTCGTGCCGGTCCTCATGCT
The DNA here is from genome assembly GCA_032099965.1 of Microbacterium sp. Classification (GTDB taxonomy): domain Bacteria; phylum Actinomycetota; class Actinomycetes; order Actinomycetales; family Microbacteriaceae; genus Microbacterium. Next base: position 4,794 of record DAMDKH010000010.1, on the reverse strand, counting down.
CGCGTTCGGCACGAGCGATCTCGTCGCCAAGGGCACGTCGCTGCTCATGATGATCCCGACCGCGGTGTCGGGGACCGTGGGCAACCTCCGCCACCGCAACGTCGACCTCCTCGCGGCCGGCCTGATCGGGCTGTCGGCGTGCACGACCACCGCGCTCGGCGCCTGGCTCGCGACGCTCATCGAACCGCGGCTGGGCAGCATCCTGTTCGCCGCCTACCTCGTGGTCATCGCGGTGCAGATGGCGCTCAAGGCGATCCGCGGACGCCGGCAGGCCTGACCGGGGCGGTTTCTCCGGCCCCGCACGGACTCGGCTGTCGGCACCCCTCGGTAGGATCGAGGGGTGGCAGTGAACACAGAACTGGTCGGGCGGGAGTTCCCGCCGACGCCCCCGTACCTCGTCGGCCGAGAGAAGGTCCGCGAGTTCGCGCGCGCCGTCTTCGCCGACGCCCCGCAGCACACCGACGTCGACGCCGCGCGCGCGGCGGGTTTCACCGACGTCGTGGCGCCGCCGACCTTCGCCATGGTCATCCAGGACCTCACGCTCCAGCAGCTGCTGGCGGAGCCCGAGTCCGGCATCGTGCTCGCACGCACGATCCACGCCGAGCAGCGCTTCCGCTCGTCGCGGCCGATCGTGGCGGGCGATGAGCTGAGCGCGCGCCTGCGCGTCACCGGCATCCGGATGATGGCGGGCAACGCGATGATCACGAGCGAGGCCGAGATCACCGATGCCGCCGGCGCCCACGTCGTGACGGCGACCAGCGTGCTGCTGGTCGGAGAGGGGGAGTGATGGGCTACGCCGTCGGAGACGTGGTCGCCGAACGCACGGTGCACCTCACGCGCGAGTCGCTCGTGCGCTACGCGGGGGCATCCGGAGACTTCAACCCCATCCACTACCGTGACGACGTCGCTTCCGCGGTCGGACTCCCCGGTGTACTCGCGCACGGGATGCTCACGATGGGCCTGGCGTCGTCGGTCGTCGTGGCGGAGCTCGACCCCCGGGCCCGCATCGTCGACTACGGCGTGCGCTTCACCAAGCCCGTCGTCGTCGACGCCGAGCATGGAGCCGACGTGCACGTGCTCGCGACGGTCGGCGCGGTCGACGAGGAGACGACGCGCATCGACCTGAAGGTGACGTTCGGCGAGGCGACCGTGCTCGTCAAGGCGCAGCTGCGCGTCGCACTCTGATGGTCGCCCCGATGCAGGAGGTCGCGCCGCTCCGTCTCGCCGCGCTCACGACGATCGGCACCGGCGGAGCGCCGACGCGCATGCTCGAGGCGCGCACGACCGAGGCGCTCGTCGACGCCCTCCGCGACGCCTGGAGCCGGAACGACGAATGGATGGTGCTCGGCGGGGGATCGAACCTCTTCGCCGGCGACGACGAGTTCGACGGCACCGTCATCCGCGTGCTGACCACCGGCATCGACGAGCTTCCGTCGCCCCACGAGGGGCGCATCCGGCTGCGGGTGCAGGCCGGCCACGGGTGGGACGACCTCGTCGCGACCGCGGTCGAACGCGGCTATGCGGGGCTCGAGGCCATGAGCGGGATCCCGGGCACCGTCGGCGCGGCACCCGTGCAGAACATCGGCGCGTACGGCCAGGAGATCCAGGAGACGCTGGTCGAGGTCGAGCTCATCGACGAGGCCGACGGCGAGGTGCGGGTCGTCCCCGCCTCCGAGCTGGGTCTGGGATTCCGCACCTCGGTGCTCAAGCACCACTACGGCAGCGAGCCGCAGCGCCGCGCCGTCATCCTCTCGATCACGGTCGACCTGCTCGTCGCCCGCGAACGCCAGGTGCACGGCGAGCAGCTGCGCCGGGCGCTCACCCTGGGCGACGACACGCCCGTGCCGCTCACCTGGGTGCGCGAGCGCATCCTCGAGACGCGCGCGTCGAAGGGGATGCTGTGGGACGAGGTCGACCCAGACACCCACGGCGTCGGGTCGTTCTTCCAGAACGCGATCGTCAGCGAGGCGGTCGCCCGCACCCTGCCCGCGGAGTGCCCGCGTTGGCCCGTCACGCCCGACCTCGACGCCGTCACGGTCATCCCGCTCGACGCGTACGGCGGTGTGGTTCCGTCCCCGCGTCGGGCGCCGGCCGAGGTGAAGGTGAGCGCCGCCTGGCTCATCGAGCACGCCGGCATCCGCAAGGGGTTCGCGCTGCCGCGGTCACGCGCGTCGGTGTCGACCAAGCACGCCCTGTCGCTCACGAACCGCGGCGGGGCCACCGCGGCCGAGGTCGCGGAGCTCGCGCGCTTCATCCAGAACCGCGTGCACAGCGAGTTCGGCCTCGTGCTGCAGCCCGAGCCGGTGCTGGTCGGCGTCGAGCTCTAGACCGGGAGCGCCCGGTGCCTCCGGTGCGGGCGCAGTACACTCGCCGGATGACCGCACCCACCCCGTACCTCCTGTTCCCGGGCACGGCTGCCGAGGCCCTCGCGCACTACCGCGACGTGTTCGGCGGTGAGCTGCAGACCTTCGACTACGCCGCGATGGGCCGCCTCGACGGGCCGGGCGACGCCATCGCGCACGGCGAACTGCGCGGCGTGGTCGACATCGCCGGGGCGGATGCCGGGGCCGACGACGACGCCGTGCACATGGGCGGGATGTTCCTCTCGCTGCTGGGGACGGCCGATGCCGCGACCCTCACCCGCTGGTTCGACGCCCTGGCCGAGGGAGGGCACGTGATCTCGGCGCTCGAGACCCGGCCCTGGGGCGACGTCGACGGCACCCTCGTGGATCGCCACGGCATCCGCTGGCTCATCGGCTACCACCCCGAGTAGCGCGCACACGACGAAGCCCCCGCACGCGGTCATCCGCGGCGGGGGCTTCGGTGAGGATCCGAGCGCGGGATGCGGCCCGGGATCCTCAGGACGCGAAGAGGCGCTGCAGGCGCTGGACGCCCTCGAGGAGAGCGTCGTCGCCCAGAGCGTACGACAGGCGGAGGTATCCGCTGGGACCGAACGCCTCGCCGGGGACGACGGCGACCTCGGTCTGCTCGAGGATGAGGTCGGCGAGTTCCAGCGACGTCGTCGGCGTCACGCCGCCCCAGGTGCGGTTCAGCAGTCCCTGCACGTCGGGATAGACGTAGAACGCCCCGAGCGGGTTCGGCACGACCATGCCGTCGATCTTCGACAGCTCCGAGACGATGAGGCGGCGGCGGCGGTCGAACGCCTCCCGCATCTGCTCGGCCTCGGTCTGCGGGCCGTTGAGGGCCGCGATCGCCGCCTTCTGCGCGACGTTGTTCACGTTGCTCGTGAGGTGCGACTGCAGGTTCGCGGCGATCTTGATCGCGTCGGCGGGGCCGACCATCCAGCCCACCCGCCAGCCGGTCATGGCGTAGGTCTTGGCGACGCCGTTGACGAGGATGGTCTGGTTCGCGACCGCGGGAACGGCCTGCACGATCGAGACGGCCTCAGCGCCTTCGTAGGTGAGGTTCTGGTAGATCTCGTCGCTGATGATCCAGATGCCGTGCTCGAGCGCCCACTCGGCGATGGCGGTCGTCTCCTCGGGCGTGTACACCGACCCCGTGGGGTTCGAGGGGGAGACGAACACCAGCGCGGTGGTGCGCGGGGTGCGGGCGGCCTCGAGCTGGGCCACGGTCACCTTGTAGTCCTGGTCGGCGCCCGCGAACACCTCGACGGGGACGCCGTCGGCGAGACGGATCGCCTCGGGGTACGTGGTCCAGTAGGGCGCCGGGAGCAGCACCTCGTCGCCGGGGTTCACCACGGCCTGGAACGCCTGGTACACCGACTGCTTGCCGCCGTTGGTGACGAGCACCTGGCTGGGCGAGACCTCGAGCCCCGAGTCACGCAGCGTCTTGGCGGCGACGGCCTCGCGCAGGGCGGGGAGTCCGGCGGCGGGGGTGTAGCGGTAGCTCGCCGGGTCGGCGAGGGCCTCGGCCGCGGCATCCACGATGAACTGCGGGGTCGCGAAATCGGGCTCGCCGGCGGCATACGAGATGACGGGCTTGCCCTCCGCCTTCAGGGCCTTGGCCTTCGCATCGACCTTGAGGGTCGCGGACTCGGCGATCGCGGACAGTTTGCGGGAGAGAGGAGCGCGTTCGGTCACGACTACGAGCGTACTCGGGGGCACCGCCGTTGCGGAGGCCGACGGCCCCGCAAGATCCGCGGTTCTTTCCAGGCCGGCGGCGCCGTCCACGGTTCGCCAGCGGGCGGTAATGGTCGGGTCGAGCGGGATGGAGGCGGCGCTTTCCGACCCCTCACGACGCACGTCAGGCGTGGGCGGGGCGAGGGCGGGGGCGGGTCAGAGGCCGTGGGCGTGGGCGACGGCGTCGAGCGTGATGCGGCCGGCGTGCACGTTGAGGCCCTTCGCGAGGGAGGCGTCGTCGGCGGATGCCTGCGCCCACCCCTTCCCGGCGATCGCGGAGACGTAGGGGAGGGTGGCGTTGGTCAACGCGCGCGTGGCCGTCTCGGGCACCGCGCCGGGCATGATGGAGTCGTGCACGGCGAACGTCGGGTCGTCGTGCGTGGTGGGGCGCGAGCCCTCGAAGCATCCGCCCTGATCGATCGCGATGTCGACGAGCACGGAGCCCGCCTTCATCCCCGCCACCATGTCGTCGGTCACGAGCTTCGGGGCGGCGGCGCCCGGGATCAGCACCGAGCCGATCACGAGGTCGGCGGTCGCCAGCTCCTGCGCGATGTCGTAGCGGCTGGAGGCGCGCGTCTCGAGCGCACCGCCGTAGCGGTGCTCCAACTCGCGCAGCCGGGGAAGGGAGATGTCGAACACCGTCACCTTCGACCCCAGCCCGAGAGCGTTCGCCGCCGCGTGCTCGCCGGCGACG
>DAMDKH010000009.1:10077-27185 GCA_032099965.1 Microbacterium sp. | reverse complement strand
CGAGACGAAGAGCAGGGCGGCGATCGCCTGATTCGACTTGCCCTCGGCGATCAGCGCGAGCACGGTGCGCTCCCTCTCGGTGAGTCGCAGCATCCGGTCGTCGCGGTGTCGGCGGGGGAGCAGCTGGGCCACGACCTCGGGGTCGAGCACCGTGGCTCCCTCGGAGATGCGCTGCACCGACTCGAGGAACTCGGCCACGTCGGCGACCCTGTCCTTGAGCAGGTAGCCGAGGGGACCGCCCTGGGCCGAGATCAGGTCCGACGCGTAACGCTCCTCGACGTACTGCGACAGCACCAGGATCGCCAGCGTGGGGTGGGAGGCCCGCAGGTCGAGCGCCGCGCGGATGCCCTCATCGGTGAACGTCGGCGGCAGCCGCACGTCGAGAATGCAGAGCTCCGGGGCCGTGTCGACCACCGCCTCCGTCAGTCCGACGGTGTCGGGCAGGGCCGCGACCACCTCGTGTCCGGCGTCGTCGAGCAGGCGCACGAGGCCTTCCCGCAGCAGCACGCTGTCTTCGCAGATCAGGATGCGCATGGCACGTTCACCTCCAGGCTCGTCGGTCCGCCGATCGGGCTGTCGAGACGGAACGTCCCGCCCGCGGCGAGAATGCGGTTGGCGATGCCGTCGAGGCCGCCACCGGGCTGCACCTGGGCGCCTCCCATGCCGTTGTCCTCGACCCGGGCCCACAGGGTTCCGGCGTCGCGGCGGCGCACGACCACGCGCGCCTCGCTGGCCCGCGAATGCTTGGCGGCGTTGGTGAGCGACTCGGCGATGGCGAAGTACACGGCGGCCTCGGCCTCACGACTGCACCGCCCCTCCATCCGCACATCGAGATGCACGGGGATGTGCGACCGCCCGGCGAGCGCCGACAGCGCCGCATCGAGGCCACGGTCGTCGAGCACCGAGGCGTGGATGCCGCGGGCGAGCTGTCGCAGCTCGGTGATCGCGGCCTTCGTCGAGGTGTGCGCCTCCGCGATGAGCTCTTTCGCGGCCCCGGGGTCGTCGTCGATCTTCTGCTGGGCGAGACCCAGCGTCATCCCGACCGAGACGAGCCGCGGCTGGACGCCGTCGTGCAGGTCGCGCTCGATGCGGGTGCGCTCCACGTCCGCGGCGCGCACGGCGCCCTCCCGCTGAGCCGTGGTCGTGCGCACCTGTTCGGTCAGCTCGGCCTCGCGGCTGCGCACCACGATCGCCGATGAGAGCGTGCGGTGCAGGTACACGAGACCGATGGTGCCCGCGACGGCCACGGCGATGCCGAGGATGCCGACGAGAGGAGCCCACACCACGGGGATGCCTCCCCCGCCGAACGGTCCGAAGACGCTCTCGGCCGGGGTGAGCGGTGCGAAGAGCAGCACGACCGACCCGGCCAACGCCGAGAACAGGCGCAGCACGAGGAAGCCGAGCACCGCGGTGATCGAGAAGTTCGCGAGGGCTCGCCACATGCGTCCGTCGATCGCCTGGCGCCCGAGCGAGCGCAGCCAGCCGCCGAACCCGGGGCGCTCTCGCGGGCGCCACCGCAGCGGGGCGATCGGCGCACGGTAGAGCGAGCCGACCCGCGCGATCTCGAACCAGGCGACGCCGAAGAGCGCGTAGACGAATCCGACGAGGAACACGAGTCCGATGCCGGCCACCAGCAGCAGTCCGAGCCCCGTGCTGAGGATGCCGGTGAGCACCGTGAAGATGACGCCGCCGATGAGGCCGACGCCGGCGAGGTGCAGCACCGTGAGGAAGAAGCGCACCGGCGGCCTGTCGGCCTTCACCCGCTGCGGGGTCGCTGTCTGTGTGGTCATGTCTCCACGGTAGGGCCGGGGGTCCGCACCCCGACACCGAGGCAGCCGGACACCTCCGTTCGGGTTTTCCCTACCCCGGGGGTCGGGATCGCCCGCGCCGGAGACGACGGAGGGGCGGATGCCGCAGCATCCGCCCCTCCGTGAAGAACGTCGTCAGTTCGAGGTGAAACCGACGAGCAGGCCGCCGGTCACCTTGACGGCGAAGTTGTAGATGCCGGCGACCACGGCGCCGAGCACCGTGAAGACGATGAGGTTGAGGATCGCGACGACCGCCGCGAACGCCATCACCTGCGGGAGGCCGGCGATCTCGCTCAGCACGATCTCGTTGTTGCTGAAGCTGCGGAGGAACTCCTCGGCCTTGAGCATCACGCCGGTCGCTTCGAGCACGAGGTAGATCAGGAAGAACGACACCATCGTGACGATCGCGAGCGCCACGGCGCCCAGGAACGACAGCTTGATCGCAGACCAGAAGTCGACGTAGACCAGGCGCAGACGCACCTGCTTGCCGCTGGTCTTGCGGGTGGATTTCTTCGCGAGCTTGTCGGCTACCGTGCTCATGCGTCCGTGCTCTCCTCGGGGGTGTTCGTCGACGTCTCGGTGACGTCGGATGCGGCATCCGCCTCATCCGATTCCTCATCGGAGAGGCCACGCTCACCGTTGCGAGCGATCGCGAGGATCCGGTCGGCTTCCGTCGTCCGGGCGAACACCACTCCCATGGTGTCTCGGCCCTTGGCGGGCACCTCGGCCACGGCAGAGCGTACCACCTTGCCGCTGGACAGAACCACCAGGACCTCGTCGTCGTCGGCCACGATCAGACCGCCCGCGAGGGTGCCCCGATCGTCGTTCAACTTGGCCACCTTGATGCCGAATCCGCCGCGTCCCTGGACGCGGTATTCCTCGACCGCGGTGCGCTTGGCGTAGCCGCCGTCGGTGACGACGAAGACGTAGCGACCCGGGGCCGCGACCGACGCCGACAGCAGGTCGTCGCCCGGACGGAACTTCATGCCCTTGACGCCGGCGGTCGCCCGGCCCATGGGCCGCAGCGCGTCGTCGGTGGCCTGGAAGCGCACCGACATGCCCTTGCGGCTGATGAGCAGGATGTCGTCGGAGGCGTCGACGAGCAGCGCGCCGACGAGGGCGTCGTCGTCGTTCAGGCGGATGGCGATCACGCCGCCCTGGCGGTTGGTGTCGTACGCCTCGAGGCGGGTCTTCTTGACCAGCCCGTCGCGGGTCGCGAGCACGAGGTAGTCGGCCACGCCGTAGTCGCGGATGTCGAGCACCTGCGCGATGCTCTCGTCGGGCTGCATCGCGAGCAGGTTCGCGACGTGCGTGCCCTTCGCGTCGCGCCCGGCCTCGGGCACCTCGTACGTCTTCGCGCGGTACACCCGCCCCTTGTCGGTGAAGAACAGCAGCCAGTGGTGCGTGGTGGTGACGAAGAAGTGCTCGACGATGTCGTCGGCGCGCAGCTGCGCGCCCTTGATGCCCTTACCGCCCCGGTGCTGCGAACGGTAGTTGTCGCTCCGCGTGCGCTTGATGTAGCCCTCGCGGGTGACCGTGACGACCATCTCCTCTTCGGCGATGAGGTCTTCCATCGACACGTCACCGTCGAAGCCGTGCAGGATGTGGGTGCGCCGCTCGTCGCCGAAGCGGTCGACGATCGCGGTGAGCTCGTCGCGGATGATCGTGCGCTGGCGGCCCTCGTCGGCGAGGATCGCCTTGTAGTCCGTGATGAGCGCTTCGAGCTCGGTGGCCTGGTCGATGATCTTCTGGCGCTCGAGTGCGGCGAGGCGGCGCAGCTGCATCTGCAGGATCGCCTCGGCCTGGATCTCGTCGATGTCGAGGAGCTTCTGCAGACCCTCGTTCGCCTCCTGCGTGGTCTGCGAACGCCGGATCAGGGCGATGACGTCGTCGAGGGCATCGAGCGCCTTGAGGTAGCCGCGCAGGATGTGCATGCGCTTCTCGGCCTCGCTGAGGCGGAACTGCGTGCGCCGCACGATCACGTCGATCTGGTGGGCGATCCAGTGCGACACGAAACCGTCGATCGCGAGGGTGCGCGGCACGCCGTCGACGATCGCGAGCATGTTCGCGCCGAAGTTCTCCTGCAGCTGCGTGTGCTTGTACAGGTTGTTGAGCACGACCTTCGCGACGGCGTCGCGCTTGAGCACGACGACGAGGCGCTGACCGGTGCGGTCGGACGACTCGTCCCGGATGTCGGCGATGCCGGTGATCTTGCCGTCGCGGGCGAGGTCGCCGATCTTGACGGCCACGTTGTCGGGGTTCACCTGGTACGGCAGCTCGGTGATGACCAGGCACGTGCGGCCCTGGATCTCCTCGACGTTGACGACGGCCCGCATGGTGATCGAGCCGCGGCCGGTGCGGTACGCGTCGTGGATGCCCTTGGATCCGAGGATCTGCGCGCCGGTCGGGAAGTCCGGCCCCGGGATCCGCTGGATCAGGCCGTCGAGCAGCTCCTCACGGGAGATCTCCGGGTTGTCGAGGGCCCAGAGCGCCGCCTCGGAGACCTCGCGCAGGTTGTGCGGCGGGATGTTCGTCGCCATGCCCACCGCGATGCCGACCGAGCCGTTGACGAGCAGGTTCGGGAACCGCGACGGCAGGACCGTCGGCTCCTGCGTCTGACCGTCGTAGTTGTCGGTGAAGTCGACGGTGTCCTCTTCGATGTCGCGCACCATCTCGAGCGCGAGGGGGGCCATCTTCGTCTCGGTGTACCGCGGCGCGGCGGCGCCCATGTTGCCGGGCGAGCCGAAGTTGCCCTGTCCGAGCGCGAGGGGGTAGCGCAGCGACCACGGCTGCACGAGACGCACGAGGGCGTCGTAGATCGCCGAGTCGCCGTGCGGGTGGTACTGGCCCATGACCTCGCCGACCACGCGGGCGCACTTCGAGAACGACTTGTCGGGGCGGAAGCCTCCGTCGTACATGCCGTAGATCACCCGGCGGTGCACGGGCTTGAGGCCGTCACGCACATCGGGGAGCGCCCGGCCCACGATGACCGCCATCGCGTAGTCGAGATAGCTGCGCTGCATCTCGGACTGCAGGTCTACCTGGTCGATGCGGCCGTGGTCGTGCTCCGGCTCGGGGCGTACTTCGTCAGTCATGGATCAATCTCTCTGTCACACCTGGTCTGCCCGGGACGGGCCGAGAACCGAGCGGGGTTAGATGTCGAGGAAGCGGACGTCTTTGGCGTTGCGCTGGATGAACGTGCGTCGGGACTCGACGTCCTCGCCCATCAGCACGCTGAAGATCTCGTCGGCCGCGGCGGCGTCCTCGATGGTGACCTGGCGCAGCGTGCGCGTGGAGTGGTCCATCGTGGTCTCCCACAATTCCTTGGCGTTCATCTCGCCGAGGCCCTTGTACCGCTGGATGCCGGCGTCCTTCGGAAGACGCTTGCCGTTCTCGAGGCCGTACGTCATCAGCGCATCGCGCTCGGCGTCGCTGAAGACGTACTCGTGCGGGGAGTTCGACCACTTCAGGCGGTACAGCGGGGGCATCGCGAGGTAGACGAATCCGGCCTCGATGAGTCCGCGCATGTAACGGAAGAGCATGGTGAGCAGCAGCGTGGTGATGTGCTGGCCGTCGACATCGGCATCCGCCATCAGCACGATCTTGTGATAGCGGGCCTTCTCGATGTCGAAGTCCTCGCCGATCCCCGTGCCGAAGGCCTGGATCATCGCCTGGACCTCTTTGTTGCCGAGGGCCTTGTCGAGGCGCGCGCGCTCGACGTTGAGGATCTTGCCGCGCAGCGCGAGGATCGCCTGAGTGTGCGGGTCGCGGCCCTGCACCGCCGAGCCGCCGGCCGAGTCACCCTCGACGAGGAAGATCTCGCTGATGGACGGGTCCTTGCTCGTGCAGTCCTTGAGCTTGTCGGGCATCGCGGCCGACTCGAAGACGCTCTTGCGCCGCGCCGTCTCGCGGGCCTTGCGGGCGGCGAGGCGGGCGGTGGCGGCGTCGATCGCCTTGCGGATGACGTTCTTCGCCTGCGCGGGGTTGCGCTCGAACCAGTCGCCGAGCTGGTCGCCGACCACCTTCTGCACGAACGCCTTCGCCTCGGTGTTGCCGAGCTTGGTCTTGGTCTGACCCTCGAACTGGGGCTCGCCGAGCTTGATCGAGATGACCGCGGTGAGGCCCTCGCGCACGTCGTCGCCGGAGAGGTTGTCGTCCTTCTCCTTGAGCAGGTTGTTCGCGCGGGCGTACCGGTTGACGAGGGTGGTCAGAGCGGCGCGGAAGCCCTCTTCGTGCGTGCCGCCCTCGTGGGTGTTGATGGTGTTGGCGTAGGTGAAGACGTTCTCGGTGTACGAGGTGGTCCACTGCATCGCGACCTCGAGCGAGATCTTGCGCTCGGTGTCCTCCGACTCGAAGGCGATGATCTCCTCGGTGACGACCTCGGCGTGGCGCACCTTGTTGAGGTACTCGACGTAGTCGACGAGACCACGCTCGTAGAAGAAGACGTCCTGCGGCTGCTTCGCGACCGGCTGGCCCTCCTCCTCGATCTCGTAGACCGAGGAGGGGCGCTCGTCGCGCAGCTCGATGCGCAGTCCCTTGTTCAGGAACGCCATCTGCTGGAAGCGCGTGCGCAGCGTGTCGTAGTCGTACTCGGTGGTCTCGGTGAAGATCGAGTCGTCGGCCCAGAAGGTGATGCTGGTGCCGGTCTCGTCGGTCGCCTCGCCCTTCTCCAGAGCCTGCTGGGGCTTGCCGCCGTCGGCGAAGCTGTGCCGCCAGACGAAGCCCTTCTGCTTGACCTCGACCTCGAAACGCGTCGAGAGCGCGTTCACCACCGACGAGCCGACACCGTGCAGTCCGCCGGAGACGGCGTAGGCGCCGCCGCCGAACTTGCCGCCGGCGTGCAGGATGGTGAGCACCACCTCGACCGTCGACTTCGTGGGGTCGGAGGAGTGGGGGTCGACGGGGATGCCGCGGCCGTTGTCGACCACGCGCACGCCGCCGTCTTCGAGCAGGGTCACGAGGATGGTGTCGGCGTAGCCGGCCAGGGCCTCGTCGACGGAGTTGTCGACGATCTCGTAGACCAGGTGGTGCAGACCGCGGGGTCCGGTCGACCCGATGTACATGCCGGGGCGCTTACGGACGGCTTCGAGACCTTCGAGGATCTGGATCGAGTCCGCGCCGTACTCGGTGAGTTCCGGGGATTTCGATGTGTGTCCGGTCGCTGAGCCCGTCGAGGGGTCGGGGGTTCCCCCGGTCGTCGATTCGGACTCGTCAGCGGGGGATTCAGGCGTCATCAGAAGACATTCTCCACATCGATAGTTCGAACTCCCAGTCTAGCCGGGTTTCGAGTGGAAAATACGCTCAACGGCCGCGTGTGGCTCTCTGACGCGTCGGACCCCCTCGGATGGTGCCCTACCCGTAGGTATCGCGTGGGCCCCGCCCTGGAACGACTCTGGGACCCCATTTCCAGGAGGGGACGTCCGGTCCGATGAAGCGCAGGTTGTCGACGCCGGCGTCGGGATACCGTCGGCCGATCTCCGTGAGGATGGTGCCGCGCATGTACTGGAGGTTCTTGGCCCAGGCGGTCGAGTCGCACTTGACCGTGAGCAGGCCGCGCTCGAGCGAGACCGGTTCGGAGTGCTGCGCGGTGTCGGCACCGGCGAGATCGGCCCACTGGCGCACCAGGTCCTCGCGGGCGAGAGCCACCTGCCAGCCGGAGTCGCGGCTGAGCTTGTCGAGCACATCGCCGAGAGCGCCGGGGTCGCGCCCGGGGGCGAACGGCACGTTCTCGTCGTCGACCGAGATCCTCTTCTTCTTGCGCCAGTTCTTGGCGCTCGGCTTCAGCCCGCGCAGACGCAGATACGTGGCGACCGTCTCGGGTGCCTCGGGAGCCGGGGGAGCCGGGGGAGCCGGGTCGGATGCCGGGCGCAGGGTGTCGTTCACTCCGCACCCCCGTCGCGCTCGTCGCTGATGGTTCCCGCCGAGATGCGCACGACATGCGCATGCAGCACGGCGGGGATGTCCTCCTCGACGGCCGCCGTCACGATGACCTGCTCGTATCCGGCGGTGAGCGCGGCCAGCCGCTGACGGCGATCCGCGTCGAGCTCGGCGAAGACGTCGTCGAGGATCAGCACCGGGTCCCCCGCGGGGGATTCGCTGCGGAGCAGTTCGGCCGACGCGAGGCGCAGCGCGAGAGCGACCGACCACGATTCCCCGTGCGAGGCGTAGCCCTTGACCGGGAGTCCGCGCACGCGCAGCACGAGGTCGTCGCGGTGCGGACCGGTGAGCGTGAGTCCTCGGTCGAGCTCGTTCGCCCGCTTGGCGGCGAGGGACGCACGGAACATCTCGGCCACGGATGCCGCAGCCGGGGCGGCGGCGTCGGCGTCGGCGGATTCCTCGCCGTCTTCCGGGTCGCCGCCGCGGATCGACAGCGCCCACTCGAGCTCGGGTCGGTGGTCGGCGCCGGCGATGGCGGCGTAGGCGTCGGCCACCGGCTGCTGAAGATCAGCCGCCAGGCGCTGACGGGCGACGATGATCTCGGTGCCGAGGGCGACGAGCTTGTCGTCCCACACGTCGAGGGTGCTGAGCGCTTCGCCGCGGATGCCCCGCGCGCGCGCCGACTTGAGCAGCGCGTTGCGCTGTTTGAGCACCCGGTCGTAGTCGGCCAGCACCGCCGCGAGCCGCGGAGTGCGCTGGATGAGCAGCTGGTCGACGAAACGGCGGCGGGCCGACGGGTCGCCCCGCACGATCTGCAGGTCTTCAGGGGCGAACAGCACGACGTGCGCGTACCGCGGCAGCTCGTTGATCTTCGAGGGGGAGCCGTTGATGCGCGCCTTGTTGGACCCCTGTCGGTTCACCTGCACCTCGGCGAGCACCTTGCGCTCGCCGTGCGAGAGGCGGGCGCGGATGATCGCGGATTCCTGGCCGTCGCGCACCATCGGCGCATCGGCGGACACCCGGTGCGATCCCAATGTCGCGAGGAAGACGACCGCCTCGGCGAGGTTGGTCTTGCCCTGGCCGTTGCGGCCCACGAGCACGTTGGGACCCCGGTGCAGACCGAGTTCGGCGGTCGCGTAATTGCGGAAGTCCACCAGGCTCAAGTGCTCCACGATCACGCGTTCACACTACCTTCGGGGTCGGACAGTGCTCCCTCCGGCCCGATCGGGGTCAGCGGAGGAGCAGATTGGGCTGGAGCAGGTACTTGAACGAGTCGAGACCGGCCTGATCGACCGAGGTCTGGCTCGTGATGAGCACCGGGCTGAGCTTGTTGGCGTTGTCGCTCGAGGTGAACGTCACACGCACGAACTCGCTCTTCACCGCACCGAGCGCCTCGATGAGGTACTGCGGGTTCAGGCCGAGGACGACCTCGTCGCCACCGGTGAGGATCGCGTCGACCGACTCCGAGGCGCGGGCGTGCTCGCTGCCCGAGGCATCCATCGTGACGCCGTCGGTCGAGAACGTGAACCGCAGCGGGGCGGCACGGTCGAGCACGAGGGCGACGCGGCGCACGGCCTCGATCAGGTCTGCGGTGTTCACGACCGCGTAGTGGTCGGTCTGCTCGGGGAACAGTCGACGCACCGGGGGGAAATTGCCCTTGATCAGCAGCGACGTCACGGTCTTGTTGCCCGCGGTGAAGGCGATGATCTCGCGGTCGCCGGCGCCCGAGAACGCGATCTGGATCGTTCCGGCGTGGCCGAACGTCTTGCCGACCTCGAGGAGGGTGCGGGCCGGGACCAGCGCGCTCTGCTCGCCGGCGGCCTCGCCGTCCCACGGCACATCGCGCAGCGAGACGCGGTAGCGGTCGGTCGCGACGAGGCTCAGGGTGTGGCCGGAGACCTCGAGCTGCACGCCGGTCAGCACGGGAGTGACGTCATCGCGCGAGGCGGCGAAGCCGACCTGCGCGATCGCGGTGCCGAACTCGTCGGCCGGAACGACGCCCGATGAGCCGGAGACCTCCGGGATGGACGGGTATTCCTCGACGGGCATGGCGGCGAGGGTGAACCGCGCCGACCCGCAGGTGACCGAGATGCTCCCGTCGTCCTCGACGGCGATCTCGATCGGGGCGTTCGGCAGGCGGCTGGCGATGTCCGAGAGCAGGCGACCGTGCACGAGGATCGTGCCGGCGGTGTCGACCCGCGCCTCGATCGTCGTCCGGGCGGAAGCCTCGTAGTCGAACGCCGACAGGGTGAGGCCGGAGGCGTCCGCCTCGATCAGCACTCCGGCGAGGATCGGCTGCGGGTTGCGCTGGGGGAGCAGCTTGACGACGAACGACACAGCCTCGCTGAAGACATCGCGGTTGACCTGAAACCTCACGGGTGCTCCCTTGTCGTCGTCGAGCGACGGGTGTCGTCGGTGGGCTGCAGGGCGTGGCCCACTGCAGGGCTTCCCATGCTAGCCCCACCGTCCGCCGGATCCCTACGCCGGGACGGCCGGAGGTTTCGAGCGGTTCTCCCCACCGGTCTGGTGATCGGATCGCGCCTTAACTGGTTTAACTCCTTAACGGTGTTAACCGCTGTGGATACTGTGGATAAGTCGGTGGATAGCAGTCGGCCGTAGGGAACTACACGTTTGTCAGTTGTGGAATTCCTGAGGAATCCGCGGGTGGAGAGCATCCGCAGGTCGTTTCGGTCTCCCGGAGTTATCCACAGGAATCGGTCGCCAGCCCACATTCGTCCCGATCCAGAAGCCGACATTCCACAAGTTATCCACATGTGCATAGAGGCATCCGTCGCGACGCCCACCGTGCTGCGGAGCGCACGAGAGAGGGGCACGGATCCGCGAACGGATGCCGTGCCCCTCATGGATTCGTCGCGAACGGTCAGCGACGACCGAGTTGCGTGGTGATCTCCGTCACCTGGTTGTAGATCGACCGGCGCTCCTTCATGAGGTCGCTGATCTTCTTGTAGGCGTACATGACCGTGGTGTGGTCGCGATTGCCGAACAGCTGTCCGATCTTCGGCAGCGAGAGGCTGGTGCGCTCACGGCACAGGTACATCGCGATCTGACGGGCGGTCGCGATCTGCTGCGACCGGCTCGACCCGTACAGATCGTCGACGGTCAGCTTGAAGTACTGCGCGGTCGCCGTGATGATGTCGGTCGGCGAGATGATGTTATCCTCCGCCGTGTCGACGATGTCGCGCAGCACCGTCTGGGCGAGCGAGATGTCGAGGGCCGACCTGTTCAGGCTGGCGAACGCCGACACCCGGATGAGGGCGCCCTCGAGCTCGCGGATGTTCGAGGACACCACGGTGGCGATGTACTCCAGCACCTCGTCGGGGATGTGGAGGGCCTCGCTCTGCGCCTTCTTGCGGAGGATCGCGATACGGGTCTCGAGGTCGGGTGCCTGCACGTCGGTGATGAGGCCCCACTCGAACCGGCTCCGCATGCGGTCCTCGAAGCCGGTGAGGTGCTTCGGCGCGACATCGCTCGTGATCACGACCTGCTTGTTGTGATCGTGCAGCGTGTTGAAGGTGTGGAAGAACGCCTCCTGCGTCTCGGCGCGACCCTGCAGGAACTGGATGTCGTCGATGAGGAGGATGTCGACCTCGCGGTACCGGGCCTGGAAGGCGGCGCCGCGGTTGTTGGCGATCGAGTTGATGAAGTCGTTCGTGAACTCCTCGCTCGACACGTACCGCACCTTCACCCCGGCGTAGAGGGACTGCGCGTAGTCGCCGATGGCATGCAGGAGGTGGGTCTTGCCCAGTCCGGAGTCGCCGTAGATGAAGAGAGGGTTGTAGGCCTTGGCCGGCGCTTCGGCCACCGCCACCGCCGCCGCGTGGGCGAACCGGTTCGACTGGCCGATGACGAAGTTGTCGAAGGTGTACTTCGGGTTGAGACGCGATTCGTGGCGGAGGGGCGTCGGCTGCTCCATCGGCGACTCGACGCGCACGGCGGAGTCCTGCCGTCCGAAGTCGGGCACGGCGATGGAGGCGGTGGGCTGCTCGACGAGCTCGGGGTTCACCACGACGCGGAAGGAGGTGACCTCCTCGCCCACGTGTCCGAGTGCCTCCATGATGGGCAGTCGCAGACGCTTGTTGATCTGAGCGGCGGTGAGATCGTTGGGGACCTCGAGGTAGAGCGTCGCCGACATCACACCGGCGGGGACCGCGAGACTCAGGAAGCCCTGGAGCTGGGGGGTGACGCGGTCGTCGTCGACCAGCAGCTCCTGCACCGTGGTCCAGATCGGCACGTCGGGCTGGGCAGGTGAGGACATGACGCTCCGGGGCTGTGATCGGGCGAGGCGGGGCGGGTTCCGTCCTCCGCCTGTGGATAACTACGGATGCCCACGCTAGTCACCGCGGCATCGAACGGCAACCTGCCGCTGAATATCAACGCGCGTGTTGTGTCCGGGCGCGCGCGAGGGGTTGTGGATAATGGCTGTGCGGTACGCACCGGATGACAGGGGTCGCAGCGCGCAGATTTGCTCTGTGCGCCGTCGCGACGTACCCTTAGTCGGTTGACTTATGCCTTTTTCGGCAGTTCCCTACAGTGTCTCCGGTCGCAGTGAATCCGGTGACGACATCCCCGGAGTGATTCCATGAGCAAGCGCACCTTCCAGCCCAACAACCGCCGCCGCGCCAAGAAGCACGGCTTCCGCGCCCGCATGCGCACCCGCGCCGGCCGCGCCATCCTCTCGGCCCGCCGTGCGAAGGGCCGCACCGAGCTCTCCGCGTAGTCCGCTGTGCTCGCCCGCCCGTACCGCCTGACCCGCGGGAGCGACTATCGAATGGTCGTTCGTCGCGGATCGCGGTGTGGGGGAGCGAGGGTCATCACCTCGATGATGACCAGCGATGAACGACGCGCACCGCGGTTCGGATTCATCATCAGCAAGCAGGTGGGCGGCGCTGTCGTGCGCAACACCGTGCGTCGTCGGCTCAAAGCCGTCTGCGCCGAGGCGGCAGCGCGCGTCCCCGAGGGCACGGATGTCGTCATCCGTGCCCTTCCTGCGTCTGCCACCGCATCGTTCGACGAGCTGCGGTCGGATGTGCACCGCTGTCTGACCCGGCTGTCCCCGGCGGCGTCGTCATGACCGCGCTGCCGGCGTCGTCGATCGGATCGGCGCACCTCGAGCTTCGCGACGCGGTGCGGAGCATCCCGCTCATCCCGCGGAACCTCGTGCTGGGCTTCCTCACGGCGTACCGCAAGGTGATCTCGCCCCTGTACGGGGACGTCTGTGCGTACTACCCCTCCTGTTCCGCTTACGCTGTAGGAGCGGTGCAGCAGCACGGCGCCGTGCGGGGAGCACTGCTCTCGGCCTGGCGCATCCTCCGTTGCAACCCCTGGAGCCGCGGGGGCGTCGACGACGTGACACCGCACCCGAACTTCCGCCACGACCTGACCGCTCACGGTTTCGTCGTTCCCGCTCGAAAGGACTGACCGGTGGGTCTCGACCTTCTGCTCGCCAGCGCCACACCGTCGCCGGCCCCCTCCTCCGGAGGCTTCGACCTGATCGGTACCATCCTCTGGCCGTTGAAGTGGCTGGTCGAGCTGGTGCTCGTGGCCTGGCACTGGCTGCTCACGGCGGTCGGCATGTCGGCCGACTCCGGTCTCACCTGGGTGCTGTCGATCGTCGGCCTCGTGGTGGTCGTTCGCGCCGCGCTGATCCCGCTCTTCGTGAAGCAGATCAAGAGCCAGCGCAAGATGATGGAAATTGCTCCTGAACTGCGAAAAGTTCAGGAGAAGTACAAGGGGAAGCGCGACCAGCTGAGTCGTGAGGCCATGAGTCGCGAGACGATGGCGCTGTACAAGAAGCACGGCACGACGCCGATGTCGAGCTGTCTGCCTCTGCTGGTGCAGATGCCGATCTTCTTCTCGCTGTTCAGCGTGCTGAGCGACGTCACCAAGCATCACGCGGCGGGTGTGGGCGGTGTCGGGCTGCTCAACCAGGAGCTGACCGAGCAGTTCTACGACGCCAAGCTGTTCGGCGTCGCCTCGCTGCACGAGACGCTCGGCAACGCCGTCGACGCCGGCAACACCACGGCGATCATCATCCTGGTCACGCTCGTCGTGCTCATGATCGCGTCGCAGTTCTTCACCCAGCTGCAGATCATCTCGAAGAACCTGTCGCCCGAAGCCAAGACCGGCCAGGCGTACCAGATGCAGAAGATCATGCTCTACGTGCTGCCCCTCGGGTTCATCTTCTCGGGTGTGTTCTTCCCGCTCGGTGTCGTCATGTACTGGTTCGTCTCGAACCTGTGGACGATGGGCCAGCAGTTCCTCGTCATCCGCGAGATGCCGACCCCGGGCTCCGAGGCCGCGAAGGCCCGCGAAGAGCGTCTGGCGCGCAAGGGTAAGGCCATCGACTCGTCGGGCAAGGTCGTCCCCATGTCGGTGTACGAGGCCGAGCAGCAGCGACTGCTCGAGGTGGCCGAGAAGGCCAAGGCCGAGGCCCCCAAGCGTCAGCAGCCCGTGGGCAAGAAGCGTGCGAAGAAGAAGGGGACCGCCTGATGAGCGAGAGCGTCACCGAGCGGGTCGAGCCGACCGAAGCCGAGCTCGAGAACGAGGGCGACATCGCCGCCGACTACCTCGAGGAACTCCTCGACATCGCCGACATCGACGGCGACCTGACCCTCGATGTGCGTCAGGGCCGTGCCTATGTCTCGGTCGAGGCGGAGGGCGACGCGTTGGACGTGCTGTCCGCGCCCGACACGGTGCAGGCGCTGCAGGAGCTCACCCGCCTCGCCGTGCAGAACCAGACCGGTGCGTTCTCGCGTCTCATCCTCGACATCGGTGGCTCGCGCGACGCCCGCCGCCGGCAGCTCGAGACGCTGGTGCAGGCCGCAGCCGCCAAGCTCGACGAGGGTGCCTCGCAGGCTTCGCTGCCCGCCATGTCGAGCTACGAGCGCAAGCTGGTGCACGACATCGCCGCCGAGCACGGGCTCGTCTCGGAGTCGTACGGTGAGGGCGCCGACCGTCACACCGTGCTGCGCCGCCGCTGAGTCTTGTCGGTTGGTCACGCAGTGAGTGCTGAGCTGGAACGCGAGCCCGAGGCGGCGATCGCCATCTTCGGTGACCGGATCGATCTCGCGCGGGCGTTCACCGGTGCTCTCGCCCGTGAAGGGGAGGAGCGCGGTCTCATCGGCCCCCTCGAATTGCCCCGCCTGTGGACGCGGCACGTGTTGAACAGCGCAGTAGCTGCTCCGCTGTTCCACGGGCACGTGGCCGACATCGGCTCGGGTGCGGGGCTGCCGGGCCTGGTGCTCGCCATCGCGCGACCGGACGTGCAGTTCACGCTCGTCGAGCCCATGGAGCGGCGCGTGGCGTGGTTGACCGAGCAGAAGGATGCCCTGGCGCTGTCGAACGTCGAGATCCTGCGCGCGCGCTCGGAGGATGTGCGCCGACCGGGTGCGTTCGATGCGGTGACGGCCCGAGCGGTGAGCGCTCTGCGTACGCTCCTGCCTCTCACAGCTTCGCTCGTGCGCGATGGTGGCGAGCTCATTCTCCTCAAGGGCGTAAACGCCGAGAAGGAGATCGACGCAGCTCAGAAGCAGATCACCAAGTACAAGCTCACCGACGTCCGCGTCGAGGTGCTGGGCGAAGGGCTGCTTTCGGAGACGACGCGCGTCGTACGCGCGGTCGTACGCGGCTGAGCGGTTCCGTTGACCTCGATGTTTCACGTGAAACATCGAGGCTTCACGGGGAGCGATGCACGATCACGGGCGCCGAGTGGACTCTACGGCCGAGTAGGGCAGCGGACATCGACTGGATGACCGAGCTCCGCGCCGCCGTGATGCGTCCAGATCTCGAGCGCCTCGGTGTTTTCGACGAGACCCGTGTACGCGAGAGGTTCCGCGTTGCTTTCGTGCCCGCCTACACACAGGTGGTGCGGTTGGGCGGACGGGACGTGGGCCTGATCGCGGTGCGCCCCGCACCGGACGGTCGTTGGGTGGAGCACTTCTACCTAGAACGACAGGTGCAGGGGAGGGGCATCGGGGACGCTGTTCTTCGTCATGTTCTCGTTCCGACCGAGGATCGCGCGCCGTATCGGCTCAATGTGCTTCAGGGGAGCCCCGCGCGTCGTCTCTACGAACGCCACGGGTTCACGGCGTACAGTGAGGACGCGGTCGATGTCTACATGGGGCGGTCTGGAGATTAGTCCCGGCCGTGTTTCACGTGAAACATTACGCGGGTGGACGGGTGGACGGGTGGAAGGGTGCGCGGGTGGACGGGCACGGGTGGTCGCGAGAGTAGACCCTCGGCGTGGACCGGGAGGGCGCCGTGTACGTATCGCCGTCGGGTGTGGTGGTACCTGCGTATGGACGTCGGGGGCCCGTGATTGCGCGCATCTGCAATGGCTAGGCCCGGCAGACGCCTGTTGATGCGCGCCAGCTAGGCTGTCGCGGAACTTAGGAATACGTTTCACGTGAAACATCTCCTCGCCACGAGCTCGTGCGGGCGCGGCGCTGCCCATGCGGACAGCGGCGGTATGCGCACGTCCCGTGCATGGATGCGCGAGCGGTCCCGTCGAGGGGCGCGCCTGGGTTACACGCAGTCCTCAAGGCCGCCGGACGACCACGCGGCGGTTCACATGGCGACGTTTCACGTGAAACATCCCAGTGCGAGGCCGTTCGGTGTCTCGTCCCCTGGGGGATGGTTGCCTCCCGGGGATCGGCATTTTCGGTTGCACGCCGTGCTTCACCGCGTCCTTTTCACACTAGGCCGACGGCGAGTGCACGACACAGACACCGCCAGCGGCGTATCGGGGTGTTCCCACCGAGTAGGTAATGGTTGTCCACGCCCGTCTCCTGGTCGAGTTACGGCAGGTCCTTCGCGCCCAGTCCGTCACTCTGCTGGTCTGCTCGAGAGCGGCGAGCCGGTGACCGGATCCGAACCCCTATTGCCCTCACCCACCGGCGTGGTGGTGTGCCGGTGCGTTTCACGTGAAACATGGCAACGTGACTCTTCGGTGCGAGTAGTTCACCGACTACGCGTCCGGGCATGGGCCCTAGGGGTTCTACTGGGCTACTCGTAGGACGTCCTCGTCGACTTCCTTAAGGTCTTTGCGCCGTCGGATCGGCCATCGAGCGATCCTCGGTTGGTGGCGCGTGGGTGGGGCGTCACCGCCTCTCCAGGGTTGTTGTTTCACGTGAAACTCCGACGATCAGTAATCAGTAGTCAGCAACCAGCAGCTAGCAGTCGGTGGTCGGTAGTCGATAGTCAGCAGTCAGCAGTCGGCAATCGATGCGCGGCAAGCGGCGAAACACGAGGCGAGAGGAGCGGACAGAGAGGCCACGCGGGGAGGGGGTACCCGGGACTCGGCACGTGGTCTTTCGTTCGGAGTGCGAGCAGGAGTCGTTGCCGGTAGCCGGTAGGCGGTAGGCGGTAGGCGGTAGGCGGTAGGCGGTAGGCGGTAGGCGGTAG
>DAMDKH010000009.1:0-9977 GCA_032099965.1 Microbacterium sp. | reverse complement strand
CGGTAGGCGGTAGGCGGTAGGCGGTAGGCGGTAGGCGGTAGGCGGTAGGCGGTAGCTGGTAGCTGGTAGCTGGTAGCTGGTAGCCGGTAGCCGGTAGCCGGTAGCCGGTAGCCGGTAGCCGGTAGCCAGTGGGCGGTGGCGGGTTGGCGGTGGCGGGTAGCGGGTAGCGGGAAAGCGGTAGCGGGTGCGCGGATAGCGGCTAGATAGGGGGGAGTGGCGAGCGGGCAGCGGCGAGCTGGGAGCGGGAGCTGGTGGTTAGTGGGCGGTCTTCGGTAATTGGTAGTAGCGGCGCGGTCGGCAGTAGCCGGGAGCAGGTCATCTGTAGCCGGTACCGGGGCCTCTCGTCGGCGAAGGCATCACTGGTCGCGGGTGTGGAGTGGGGGCTGTAGGTGAGGCGAGGCGCAGAACGGCAAGTGCCGGGTGCCCGGTCTGAGGTCTAGACCGGGGATTCGAGTGAGCAGCGGGAAGCGGCGCGTTTCACGTGAAACATCCCGGACCGTCGCGTCAGTATCGGCGCTTGCATCGGGCTCGTACAGCAGGAGTTGGGCTTTGGATCCGCACAGACGGTGAGCGTCTGTCGCCGGTGGGAGCGGAAGAACCACCAGGACCGCTCTTAGACCAGTCCTGCGGTGGCTGAAACGGGCTGGAGGGAGGCGAAATCAGCCCGTTTCACGTGAAACATCGTGCATAGCGGGGCCGAGGAGGGTCGGTACGGCCCGTCGCGCGTCGGCGATAGACGCGGTTCACGTTCGCACCCGATCGCACCCTCCGCACATGAAGACCAGCGACCTTCTATAGCGCCGTGATCAACAGACCGGTCTTGACTGCAGTTCCTTCGCCCTCCGTTGCCCAAGAAGTGGATGAGCCCCGACGAGTGGGTGCGCCCCGACGAGTGGGTCAGCCTGAACAGCGGGTTAGCCCCGAGGAGTGATGAGCCGCCAATTTGGGGATCTCGCATGACGCTCCTGATCCGTGGAGTGGAGGAGCGCAGTGCGGGCCGGCCGCGGGGGGCGGCGTCCGCGGCAAGAGCCAGGCGTGCAGTTGCTTGTCCACCCTCCCGCACCCGACCTGCTCGGGCCCGCACCCGTCCTGCACGGGCCCACAATCGGGAGCGAGGGATCCACCGCACGACGCGGCGCGGAGGAACATCGACCCGAGCGATTAGAGTGGAGAGCGGCCCCGAAAGGAGTGGATGTTTCACGTGAAACAGTCCGACAAGACATCCTCGAACACATCGTTCGGAATGGACACACCGCTCGCGCGGGAGCTGGCCGATCTCTCTGCTCGTCGACGAGCGCTGGAGTCCCTCTCCGTGGAGTTCTCGGGGGAGACCCGCGTTCTGACGGTGTCGAACCAGAAGGGTGGGGTCGGTAAGACGACGACGGCGGTCAACATCGCCGCTGCCCTCGCCGGCCTCGGAGCCAAGGTGCTGGTCATTGACCTCGACCCGCAGGGGAACGCATCGACGGCCCTCGGCGTGCCCCACAACGGCGACACGGCGAGCATCTACGACGTCCTCATCAACGGATCCGCTCTCGCCGACGTGGTGCAGCAGAGCCCGGAGAGCGAGAACCTTTTCTGCGCCCCGAGCACGATCCACCTCGCTGGGGCCGAGATCGAGCTCGTGTCGCAGGTCGCGCGAGAACACCGCCTCCGTACGGCCCTCGACGAATACCTTGCCGAGAACACGGTCGACTTCGTCATCATCGACTGCCCGCCCTCGCTCGGCCTCCTGACGATCAACGCCTTCACCGCCGCGTCAGAGGTGTTCATCCCCATCCAGTGCGAGTACTACGCCCTCGAGGGTCTGAGCCAGCTGCTCGGCAGCGTGCAGATGATCCAGAAGCATCTCAACCCGGCCCTCCACCTGTCGACGATCCTGCTCACGATGTACGACGGGCGCACCCGTCTGGCACAGCAGGTCGCCGAAGAGGTTCGCGGGCACTTCCCCGAACAAGTCCTCCAGACGATGATCCCGCGCTCGGTGCGGGTCTCGGAGGCGCCGAGTTTCGGCCAGACGGTGATCGCCTACGACGGCCAGTCGGCCGGGGCGATCGCATACCGCGAGGCGGCAGTCGAGATCGCGTCGCGTGCGACGCAGAGCAAGGAGAGATGATGGCAAAGCGCACTGGCCTGGGTCGCGGGATCGGGGCCCTCATCCCCACGGCCGATCAGTCCGAGCGTCCGGTCGACGTGTTCTTCCCTGGCGGCAGCATCCGCCCTACGGAGACGCCCGCTGCCCCGGAGACGACGCAGGCCCCCGGTGGCGAAGACACGGCGGAGCTGACCGAGGTGCCGGGTATCCGCCTCGTGCAGGTGGATCCGCAGAAGATCGTCGCCAATCCGCGCCAGCCGCGCACCCACTTCGACCCGGAGGCGCTCTCCGAACTGGTGCACAGCGTCAGCGAGTTCGGCGTGCTCCAGCCGGTCATCGTGCGCACCAACGCCGACGGCGACTACGAGCTCATCATGGGCGAGCGGCGCACCCGGGCCGCACGTGAGGCGGGACTGACGTCGATCCCGGCGATCGTCCGCGAGACCGCCGATGAAGACCTCCTCCGCGACGCGCTCCTGGAGAACCTGCACCGGTCGGAACTGAACCCGCTCGAGGAGGCGTCGGCGTACCAGCAGCTGCTCGACGACTTCGGCATCACGCAGGAAGAGCTCGCGACGCGTATCGGTCGCTCGCGCCCGCAGATCAGCAACACCATCCGCCTGCTCAAGCTCCCCGTGCCGGTGCAGCAGCGCGTGGCCGCGGGCGTGCTCACCGCCGGCCACGCCCGAGCCATCCTCAGCCTCGACGACCCCGAGTCGATGCAGCGTCTGGCCGACAAGGTGGTGAACGAGGACCTCTCCGTGCGCGCCACCGAAGAGGCGGCGAAGAACCAGTCGACCGGCGGAACGAAGGCCGCGAAGGCGACCCCCGGTGCGCGCCGCGCCTACCTCGACGAAGTGGCCGGCAAGCTGGGCGACCGCCTCAACACGCGTGTCAAGATCGCTTTGGGTGCACGGAAGGGCCAGGTCACGATCGATTTCGCCTCGATTCAGGATCTCAACCGCATCCTCGCGGAACTCGGCGAGGAGAGCTACGGCCGCTGACCCGCGGCACCACCGCACGACCCGCGCCCGGGCATCCCTTCGTCGGATGCCCGGGCGTTCGTCTCGCCCGGGGAGCGAAAGTCAAGCGCCCCCGCGAAAACACGCGCCGTCCTAGACTCGCTGAGGACGAACCACGGGAGGGCACCATGTCATCGACAGCATCCGGGATCAAAGGCAAGGTCATCGGGATCAGCATCGCGGCGGCCCTGGGTGGCTTCCTCTTCGGCTTCGACACCGCCGTGATCAACGGCGCGGTGGACGCCCTCGCCGGCACCCAGTCCGGGTTCGACCTCGGCGCCGGACTCAAGGGCTTCGCCGTCTCGTCGGCGCTGATCGGCTGCGCCGTCGGAGCCTGGTTCGCCGGCCCCCTCGCCAACCGCTACGGCCGCATCCCCATCATGGTGGCGGCCGCGGTGCTCTTCCTGTTGTCGTCCGTGGGGTCGGGGCTCGCCTTTGGCGTGATCGACCTCATCTTCTGGCGCATCATCGGAGGCCTCGGCGTCGGTGCGGCGTCGGTGATCGCACCGGCCTACATCGCGGAGGTCTCTCCGGCCAGCATGCGCGGGCGACTGGGCTCCCTCCAACAGCTCGCCATCGTCTCCGGCATCTTCGTGGCCCTGCTCTCCGACGCACTGCTCGCGCAGGTCGCCGGGGGAGCGGCGGAGTCCCTCTGGGGCCTCTACGCCTGGCGGTGGATGTTCATCGCCGAAGCGATCCCCGCCATCGTCTACGGCCTGTTCGCGCTCCGGCTGCCGGAGTCGCCGCGATACCTCGTGCGCAAGGGGGAGATCGACCGGGCATCCGAGGTGCTGACCACCGTGACGGGAACCGTCGACGTGAAGGCGAAGATCTCGGAGATCACGGGAACGCTCGACACCGAGAAGAAGGAGTCGCTGCGGGACCTGCGCGGCAACCGCCTCGGCCTCAAGCCCATCGTGTGGGTCGGCATCCTGCTTTCGGTGTTCCAGCAGTTCGTCGGCATCAACGTCATCTTCTACTACTCCACGACCCTGTGGCAGTCCGTGGGCTTCGGCGAATCCGAGGCGCTCCTGATCACCGTCATCACGTCGGTCACGAACATCGTCGTCACCATCATCGCGATCCTGCTCGTCGACAAGGTGGGCCGGCGCATCATGCTGCTCGTCGGCTCGGTGGGCATGACGGTGTCGCTCGGACTCATGGCCGTGGCGTTCTCGTTCGGCACCCTTGACTCCGCCGGTGCGGTCACGCTTCCCGAGCCGTGGTCGACGGTGGCCCTCATCTGCGCCAACGCCTTCGTGGTGTTCTTCGGAGCCACGTGGGGCCCGCTCGTGTGGGTGCTCCTGGGGGAGATGTTCCCCAACTCCATCCGCGCGGGAGCCCTCGCGGTCGCCGCGGCAGCCCAGTGGGCGGCGAACTTCTTCATCTCGACGACGTTCCCGTGGTTCTCGAACATCGGCCTTCCGTTCGCCTACGGGTTCTACGCCTTCTTCGCGCTCCTGTCGTTCTTCTTCGTGTACTTCAAGGTCGCCGAGACGAAGGGCAAGGAGCTCGAGGACATGAGCGAGGATGTCACCGTGGAGCGCCGACCCCGGCGGTCACGCGCGTAGGCTGGATGGATGACCGAGTCCGTCCTGCGCCGCGCCAGCCTCGAAGTGCTGCGTGCCGAAGCGTCCGACGAACTCGCCGTGATCGTTCAGGAGCGGCTGCTCGGGGGCGAAGACCCCTGGGAGTTCATGGAGGAGCTGCCGAGCATCGACGAGCTCGTGGTCTACCTCCTCCGCGCCGACAACATCGCCGCGAACGACGGTGTGCGCCCCAATGAAGCCCGGCACTACCGGGTGCTGCGGCAGATCGCCCTCGAGTACCCGGAGCTCACGCCCGCAGTGTGGGGCCTGCTCGACGAGAAGCAGCGCTACCGCCGCTGGGACCCCACGGTGGCCTGAGGCCGGCTGACATGCCGCGGATGCTCGTGTCCTACGACCCGTCGTGGCCCGAGCAGTTCGCCCGGGCCGCCGAGGAACTGCGGGCTCTCGGTGACCCCACCTGGGTCATCGAGCACATCGGCTCGACGGCCATCCCCGGGATGCGCGCCAAGCCGGTCATCGACCTGGCGGTCAGGATGCTCGACCCGGCGGACGTCGAGCAGCACCGAGCGGCGCTCGAAGAGGCCGGCTGGGTCGACGGCAGCGGCGTACGGAGCCACCCCGTGCTGGTCCGAGCGCACGCGGGGGAGCGGACCCACATCGCCCACTTCTTCACCGCCGCCGAATGGGATGCCGTGAATCAGCGCCTTCTGCGGGACTGGTTGCGCGAGCATCCGGAAGACGCGCGGCAATACGCTCGGGCGAAATGCGCCGCCGTGGCCGTCGCCGCGCGCGGCGACGCGACCTACAACGCCGCCAAGGCGCCCGCGATTCAGGCGATCGTGGATCGCGCGCGGGTCGCGCGAGGACTTCCGCCGGTGGACGCCTCCGACAAGAGATGATTCGCGCCCTCCCTCGCGGCGTTCGAGCGCCGACGGTGCGCGGGGCTCGAACGCGGGCACGCAGGAGAACCCCTGGTTCGAAGGAGAACTCCGGGCCTGAAGGAGAACTCCGGGTACGAGGGAGAACTCCTGCTACGAAGAGGAACCCGGGGTACGGAGGGGAACGCGGGTCTGAAGGAGAACGCCTGGTCTGAAGGAGAACTCGGGGTACGAGTGGGAACGCTGGTGTGAAGGAGAAATCCGGGTACGAAGGAGCCTTCGCCCGAATCGCTCCTTCGTATCGTGAGATCTCCTTCGTATCGTGAGATCGCCTTCGTAGCGCGAGATCGCCTTCGTAGCGCGAGATCGCCTTCGTAGCGTGAGATCGCCTTCGTATCGCGAGATCACCTTCGAGGCGCCGCGAGCTGCCGGGAGACCGCGGTGGCTCGGGGATGCAGAAGGGCCGCCGCCTCCGAAGAGACGACGGCCCTGACAGCCTGCGGGGACTCAGCCGATGAACGCGGCGAGATCCTTCTCGAGGGCCGGCTTCGGCTTGGCGCCGATGATGGTCGTCTTGACCTCGCCGCCCTGGAACACCTTCATCGCGGGGATGGAGGTGATCTGGTACTTCATCGCCAGCTCGGGGTTCTCATCGACGTTGAGCTTGAGGATGGTGATCTTGTCGGGGTTGGCGGACTGGATCTCGTCCAGCACCGGGGCGACCATGCGACACGGTCCGCACCACTCGGCCCAGAAGTCCACGAGGACGGGACCTTCGGCCTGCAGAACGTCCTGCTCCCAGGTCGCCTGGCTCGTAGCCTTTGCACTCATCAGAGTTTCTCCTTGTTCGGGGTACGTCGGATACAACAGCCGACCGGGGGAAAGTGTTCCCCGGGGTCGATCAGGTGGTGAGGATCTCGGCGGCTTCGGCGGCGGGCTGCTCGACCGACACGTCTTCCAGATCGGCGAGGAAGTGCTCGGCGTCGAGGGCGGCGACCGTCCCAGAGCCGGCGGCGGTGATCGCCTGGCGGTAGGTCGGGTCGATGACGTCGCCGGCGGCGAAGACACCGGGCACCGACGTCACGGACGAGCGGCCGTCGACCCAGATGGTGCCCTCGGCCGTCAGCTTCAGCTTGTCGTGCACGAGGTGCGTGCGGGGGTCGTTGCCGATCGCGACGAACAGGCCGTCGAGGGGGAGGTCGCGCAGCGAGCCGTCGGTCGTGGAACGCAGCTGCACGCCCTCGACGGAGTCCTTGCCGAGCACCTCGGCGACCTCGCTGTTCCAGATGAACTCGATCTTCTCGTTCGCGAAAGCGCGCTCCTGCATGATCTTCGAGGCGCGGAGGGTGTCCTTGCGGTGGATGACGTACACCTTGTCGGCGAAGCGCGTGAGGAACGTGGCCTCTTCCATCGCCGAGTCGCCGCCGCCGACGACCGCGATCGTCTTCTCGCGGAAGAAGAAGCCGTCGCAGGTGGCGCACCAGGAGACGCCGTAGCCGGAGAGGCGCTCCTCGCCCTCGATGCCGAGCTTGCGGTACGCCGAGCCCGTCGCATAGATGAGCGTGCGGGTCTCGTGCACCGCGCCGCTGCCGAGCGTGACCGTCTTGACCGGGCCGGCGAGGTCGAGCTCGGTGACGTCGTCGTAGACGACCTCGGTGCCGAACTTCTCGGCCTGCTCCTGCAGCTTGGCCATGAGCTCCGGGCCCTGGATGCCCTCGGGGAAACCGGGGTAGTTCTCGACCTCGGTGGTGTTCATCAGCTCACCGCCGACCTCGACCGAGCTCGCGATGAGCAACGGCTGCAGGCTGGCACGCGCCGCGTAGATGGCGGCGGTGAAACCGGCGGGGCCGGAGCCGATGATGATGACCTGACGCATGGTGCTCTCCCAAGGACTGCAAATGCCATCGAATGATGTTCGAGTGCTTCAACCCATGGTAGCCGCGGGGCATTCCCGCACGCGGGGCGCGCGCCCAGGCACGGCAGGGTCAGCGGCCGGGGAGGAAGCGGCGGACCAACGAGCCGGCCGCCTTCAGCTCCGGCGCCCGCAGCAGGGCCAGGATGCCGAGGTAGACGACGAGCACCACGGCGCCGATGAGGGCGGTGCCGACGGCGCCCTGGATCTTGTCGGCGAGCATCCATCCGTCCATCCCGCCGAGCAGCAGGAACGCCCCCCATCCGGCGAATCCGGCCGGGATGCCCGCGATCGCGAAGCGCCCGATCGCCGCGAACCACGACGCCACCCGGAGACCGCCGAGCTTGCGGTGCAGCAGCCAGGTGGCGACGATCGTCTGCAGCAGGCTCGCGAGGGACTGCCCGAGGGCCACCGCCGCGGCGAGGGAGGTCAGCGGGATGATCCCCGCCTCGCGCAGCCCGAGCGCCGCGAGCGCCGTGCCGACGATGAGCAGGCACTGGAACATGGTGAACCAGAAGGGCGTGCGGGTGTCGTCGTAGGCGTAGAACGTGCGCTGCACGATGAAGAGGATCGTCAACGGGATGAGCCCGACGAGGTAGGCGAGCAGCACGAAGGAGGCCGCCTGCGCGTCGGGCGCCGAGTCGGTGAACACCCGCGAGGCCGGGATGGCGGCGGCGGCGACCGCGGCGGTCGCGGCGACGATGAAGAACAGCAGGGTGCGGATGCTCTTCAGGATGTCGGCGCGCACCTCGTCGTCGTTCCCGGCGGCGGCATGCGCACTGATCTGGGTGAAGTACGGGGTGCCGATCGACAGCACGATCACCGAGTACGGGAGCATGAAGATGAGCCAGGCGTTCGCGACCACCGTGGCCGATGCACCCAGTCCCGAG
The DNA here is from genome assembly GCA_032099965.1 of Microbacterium sp. Lineage (GTDB taxonomy): Bacteria > Actinomycetota > Actinomycetes > Actinomycetales > Microbacteriaceae > Microbacterium. The sequence goes on along the minus strand of DAMDKH010000009.1, from coordinate 1,630 downwards.
GCCTCGCTCACGAGGTAGCCCTGGTACATGCCCGCCGCGAGGCTGGCGAAGGCCATGAGGAACGTCCAGCCGGCGAGCCGGCCGACGTTGCCGAGACCCACGCCGCGCCAGCGGAAGTCGGGGGTGAGGGCGAGGCCCGTGCGGCGCCAGAAGACGAGCAGCACCGCCGCCTGCAGGGCGATGCCGAGCGTGGCGGTGCCGCCGAGCGCCGCGATCATCTGGGGGGACCAGTCGGTGGCGTTGCGCGAGATCGGGCCGAACAGGGCTCCGAGCACGAGGAAACCGGCGATCGATACGACATTGTTGACGACGGGCGCCCAGGTGAACGGGCCGAAGATCTTGCGGGCGTTGAGCGCCTCGCCGAGCATCGCGTAGAGGCCGTAGAGCAGGATCTGCGGCAGGCACCAGTAGGCCAGGGCGGTCGCGAGCGCCTGCACCTCGCCGTTCGCCTTGCCGGCCACGAGATGCACGAGCCACGGAGCGGCCGCCGTGGCAATCCCGGTGACGACCACGAGCACGACGGTGCCGAGCGTGAAGAGCTTCGAGATGAAGGCGTTGCCGCCGTCGGCATCCGCTGTCGCCTTCACGATCTGCGGCACGATCACGGCGGTGAGGATGCCGACCGAGATGAGCGAGAAGACGCTGTTCGGAAGCTGGTTGGCGTAGGTGAAGGCATCCGCAGCCTCCGACCCCACGGATCCGAGCACCCCGACCAGCACGATGCTGCGGAGGAGGCCCGTGATGCGGGAGATGAGGGTGCCGGCGCCGATGATGGCGCTCGCGCGCCCGAGACTACTCATGCCCGCCGGGGGATCGCGGGCTGTCGCTGGGCTGCGGGGTGCTCACGGCATCCTTCTCTCGCGCGGCATCCCCCGTCGGGGCGGCGTCGTTCTCGGTCTCGGTCGCGGCCAGGCGGGCGGCCTCGGTCTGCTCGTGCTCGTGCTCGCGTCGTTTGCGCCGCACCGTGCGGACCACGCCGCCGGCGATGAGGAGCACGGCCAGCGAGCCGAACACGACGAGCCCGATGGTCTCCCACTCGGCGCGCACGGCGACCCGCACGGTCCGGGGGCCGTCGACGAGCACGCCGGTGGGGCTGAACACGTTGAGCCGCAGGGTGACCTCCCCGCTGCCGACGCGGGCCGTGACGGGCACCTTGACGCGGGCGCTGGTGTTCGCGGGCACCTCGACGTCGATGTTCGTCTCCACGTCGAGGCGCGGATCGGTCGACGCGACGGTGAGGCGCACCGTCACCGGCCACGGCAGGTCGTTCTTGACGCTGAACGGCAGGTCGGCGGCGGCACTGAGCAGCTGGATCGTGCTCGACGGGGGGATGCTGACCGCGGCGAGCGTGGCCTGCGTGCCCTCGCGTCGCGCCTGGACGGTGCGGTCGAACTCGTCGGTCGGCACCCCGACCGCGATCGTGCGGAGCAGGCGGATGCGCTCCCGCTGCGTGAGCACCTGGGGATCGGCCAGCACTGTGGCGAACTGCGCGATCGCGCCCTCGTCGGCGAGCAGCTGCCGGAGCGCGTCGACCCGCGCCGTGTCGACCTCGGCCGCCGCGAGCGTGACCGGAGACGCCGGCGTCGCGCGCACGGCGGTGAGATCGAAGCCGACGGTGTCGACCGCGGCG